>JALRFZ010000603.1 GCA_023253615.1 Verrucomicrobiales bacterium
GAGGAGGCGATCTTTTGGCGCGGCGTGGATGAGATCACGGGCAAGCGCGACTCCCGATTCCGGAGAAGCCGCGGTCACCGGACCGAGGTAACTCGCCCGCTCTCCCTCCCGGCAGAAACCGAAGCTGCCATCGTCGCGGAAAAGGGTGAGAAAGGATCCCGCGGCCAGGGATTGGAGCAGTTCGCGGCGATCCGCGCCGAAGATGGCCTGATCGAGCTCGAAATGCCGGTCCGGGAGAAAGCCGTTGCTTTGAGCGATCTTTTCCGCCGGCCCATCTGTCGCCTCGCGCACCCAGCGTCGCAGGCCCCAGACGGCGCGGAAGCCGAGCCCCTCGTAGAGCGGACGTCCCTCGGGGGTCGCATCGAGTCCGATGCAGCTGACGCCTTTCTCTTCCCGGAGATGCCGGATCGCTCCTTCGAGCAAGGTCGTGCCGATGCCCTGACGCCGGAAATCGGGATCCACCAGCACCATGCCGATCCAGGCCAGGACCGTGCCATAGGCCGTCGTCGTCGCGGTTCCGGCGGCAGCCCCGTCCTGTTCGGCGAGAAAGCAGCCATCGGGAGCCAGAGAGAGAAATCGCTCCCAGTCACGGCGCGTCTGATTCCAGCCGGCGGAGCGGCTGAGGTGGTGGGCGAAATCCAGATCGGTGGTAGCGAGGGCGCGGAGGTTGGCGGGCATGGGGAAAAATATCAGAAGTCCCTTGATGATTGCGGAAAACTGAGGATCTTTAATTATGAAATTTCTAGTAAATGCAATTCTGCTGATCGGATTTGGATTTGCCTTGGCGGGTTGTGCCGGTCTCGGCAAAGGAGGCCGGGTCGAATACATCACCTTGGAAGCGACCGGGTATTGCAAGTGCGGCGAGTGTTGCGGGTGGCGGCGGAATCTGCTGCTCCAGCCCGTCTATGCCTACGGCCCGATGGAGGGCGAAAAGAAAAAGGTCGGCATCACCGCCTCGGGCACGAAGGCGAAGAAGGGCACCATCGCGGCCGATACGAGCCTTTTTCCCTTCGGCACCCGCATGCGCATCCCAGGCTACGGAGATGGAGTGGTCGAGGACCGCGGCGGCGCGATCCAGGGCGGAAAGATCGATCTGTTTTTCAAGACTCACAAACAGGCGTTGGAGTGGGGGCGGCAGATGGTGACGGTCGAGGTGAGGTATCCGTGAGTCACGGATTGGCCGCGGACCGCAGCCAATCCGTGAAGACTTCCTGCGCCGTGCTCTCATCTCCGGAATCGCGGTCGATGATTCCGAGATCCTGAGCCGGGACGATCGCGCGGATGAGACGGTCGTGATTCGTCTCCGTCTCGCCGGCGGGTGCTGAGACGACCGCAGGATGCACGACGATCACGTCCCACTCGCGTTTGCCGTAGCTGAGACTGTTGTTCGCGATCCACATCTGCGTGCGGATGAATTCCTCCGTGTCTTTCGACGGGGCCGCGCGTGGCACGGAGAGGATGACGAGATCGGGTTTCAGCGGCCGCACCCGATGGGCGGCGTCTTTCATGAGGAGGCGGCGGTCGAGTCCCTCCACCGGCCAGGGGATGAGAGTGACATTCGCACCCGGATGAACCGCCGCGATCGCCTCCGCGGCAAAGGCGTCGAAGGGCGGTATTGCGAGGACTTTCAGCGGCAGATTCTTTTCTAGTTTTGCCAGGGTGAACGAGAGCGGCGCGGGCACGGGTTTGTCGTCGGGCAGGGCGACCGTTTCCCCCTCGATCACGCCGAGGATGGTCTCGGCGAGGCGACGATGGCCCCGCAGGTTCGGGTGGATCTCATCGCTCATCGAAAGCCGCCAGGTCTGGGGATCGCTCTCGCGGAGAGTCCCGAGCGAGGCGTGCGCGTCCGCGAGCGGCACGGACATCCGCGCGGCCACGGTCCGGGCGACTTCGGCAAACCCGGCGACTTGGGCGATGGGGCGATCGGGCGTTTCCGAGACGGCGTTGGGCGTGCAGAGGATCACCTCGGCTCCGGCGGCCCGGCATTTCGTGACGATCTCGATCAGGTGCTTCCGGTAAAAATCGATGTTGCCTTTCGCGACATCGTTCAGCCCGAACATCACCGTCACGAGATGGGGTTTGTGTACGAGCACGTCCTGCTGGATGCGGCCGAGACCGTTCGTGGTGGTATGCCCGCTCTTGCCCGCATTGATCACCTTCACCCGGCCCGCGGGATGGCGGGTCGCCAGCGCGTCGCGGATCAGCTCGGGATAAGCGCTGCGTCCGCCGGTGTGGTAATAGATGCCCGTCACGCTGTCGCCGAAGCAGACCACGCGCACCTCGTTTTCGCCCGAGGCGATGACTTCGCGGATACGGAGGAGCGCGGGCGTGTCCGCGGCCTCGAGCGCGGGGGGACAAAGGAGAAGGAGTGAGAGAAACACCACACGGAGCGGACTCATGAGTAACTCAGACGAGCGTGGAGAAGTTTTTGCGAAAAGACAAGATCGCGACTTCGGGCGGCGGGGGCCTGTTCGCGGCGAATCTCTGCTCAACCGCCTTGCAGGAAGATTCAAGAAGGCGGACGCTGAATGAAACCACATGTCTCTTCCCGACAATCCCCCCGCCGACCGACGCCAGCTCTACATCGCTGGCTTGACCCTCGTGGCGATCGCGTTGCATCTGATCCTGCGCTATGGCACCTCGCTCGGTGAAAACGCCGCGAACGTGCCGCTCTGGATCGCCTACATCCTTGGCGGAGCGCCTCTGGTGTGGGGCCTGCTGGGAAATCTGCTGCGGCGTGAATTCGGATCGGATCTCCTCGCGGGACTTTCCATCGTCACTTCGGTCTTTCTCGGCGAATACCTTGCCGGGGCGCTCGTGATCCTCATGCTCTCGGGTGGGGAAGCGCTCGAGGCGTATGCCGTGAGCCACGCCTCCTCGGTGCTGAAGGCCCTCGCCAAACGCATGCCCTCGGTGGCGCACCGGAAAGCCGGAACCTCCTTTGAAGAGATCGCGCTCGATCAAGTCGCGGTCGGCGATCTTCTCGAGGTGCTGCCCCACGAGATCTGCCCGGTCGATGGCACGGTCGTCGAGGGACGAGGGAGCATGGATGAATCCTACCTCACCGGGGAGCCCTATCAAATCTCCAAAACCCCCGGCTCTTCCGTGATCTCGGGGGCGCTCAACGGAGAGGGTTCTCTCACGATCCGGGCGGACAAACTCGCGGTCGATTCGCGTTACGCGAAGATCATGGAGGTGATGCGCGATTCCGAGGAGCGACGTCCCCGCATGCGCCGCCTCGCCGACCGGCTGGGTGCGTGGTACACGCCGCTCGCCGTCCTCATCGCCCTGCTTGCCTGGCTCGCGAGCGGCGATCCGGTCCGATTCCTCGCCGTGCTCGTGGTGGCGACGCCGTGCCCGCTCCTCATCGCCATCCCCGTGGCCATCATCGGATCGATCTCGCTCGCGGCGAAGCGCGCCATCATCGTGCGCGATCCGTCCATCCTCGAGACGATCGACACCTGCCAATCGGTGATCTTCGACAAGACCGGCACGCTCACTTACGGGCGCCCGGAGCTGACGGGCCACGATGCCGCGTCGGGCGTCGATCCCGATGAGATCCTCGGTCTCATCGCGAGCATCGAGGTCTATTCCAAACACCCCCTCGCCGAGGCCATCGTCGCGGCGGGAAAAGAGCGTGGTGTCACCTTCGGGACGGTCGATGAGATCAGCGAGAAACCGGGGCAGGGGCTCGTCGCGAAAGTCGGCGGTCGC
>JALRFZ010000644.1 GCA_023253615.1 Verrucomicrobiales bacterium
GCCGTGCGGATCTTTTTCAACGCGAATGACCGCGAATGACCGCGAATGACCGCGAATGACCGCGAATGGCGTGCTGGCTGAATCCACGATTCTCTGAGCACGCCTACCTTTTCCCTTTTACTTTCCCACCTTTTACCGCGCCAAAGGCGCTCCGGCGTCGTCCGGGGGTGGCGGTCTGGAGACCACCACTACCAGCGTTCGCGGCGTTTTCCGCGGGTAGTGGTGAGGTCCACGTCGCCACCGCTTCCCGCCGGCGGGCAAATCCGTCGAGACGTTCGACAAAAAACGCCTCCGGCAGGCGACCGGACAGGGTCTCTTCCCCGGCCCGACAGGGTCAAGCCTCTCCGGAATCCTGACACTCCAACATTTCCCCGACCCATGAGGGCACGGTGAGGCTGGCGGGACCGGTGCGGGATTCATCGAAATGCGGGCTCGTCGCGGTGCTTTCGAGATTGAACTCGAGACACCTCGCACCGTGGCGGCGGGCCATCTCGACAAAGCCGGCGGCGGGGTAGACCTGTCCGCTCGTGCCGATCGCTGCGAAGAGGTCGCAGGCACCGAGCGCTTCAAAGATGGCATCAAGGGCGAGGGGCATTTCTCCGAACCAGACGATGTGCGGCCGCAATTGCCCCCCGCAATCCCCGCAGCGGGTCTCCTCGTCGAGGTCGCCGCTCCAGTCGCGCACGCGTTTGCAGAACACGCAGCGGGCTTTGAGCAGTTCGCCGTGCAGGTGGATGACCTCGGGCGAACCGCCGCGCTCGTGGAGGTCGTCGACATTCTGGGTGACGAGGGTGACGCGGCCGGGGAATTCGCGCTGGAGCCGTGCGATGGCGAGGTGCGCGGGATTCGGCGAGACGGTCGGCAGGTGGCGGCGTCGCTCGTTGTAAAATCGTTGCACGAGCGTGGGATTCGCCGCGAAGCCCTCGGGCGAGGCGACTTCCTCGATGCGGTGGCCTTCCCAAAGTCCTCCCGCTCCGCGAAAGGTGGCGACACCCGACTCCGCGGAGACACCGGCTCCGGTAAGCAGAAAGAGGCGGGAGGGGGAGGGCATGGCGGACGGAGAATGTCGGAGAATCTGTCGTCGTCATGACGCCATGACAAACGCTTTCCGCCCGTGAAGGGCGCGGCTACGATGGGGCATGATGTGTCGATGGCGGTTCGTTCCCTTGGTATCCCTGATCCCTACCCTGCATGCGGCTCCGGTCGAGCGGATCTGGCTGTCGCATGAGGAGGCGACTCCCTCGTCCCTGACCGTTTCGTGGGAAACGCCGCAGCCCTCCGCGGCCGTGATCTCTTATGGTGGCACACCGGATCCGGGCGAAGTGATCCGGGGAGAGAGGCTCGCGACGCGGCATCAGGTGAAAATTCCCTTTCCTCCCGGTGAAGGCGATTGGCATTTCCGGATCGGCGAGGGTGATGACGCCTCGGCGGTGCAGGCGGTGAAACGTTATCCCGCGGAAGGGCTGCGGCTCGCCGTGATCGCCGACTGGGGACTCGCTCCAGGCCGCGATCTCTCGGCGGTCGTGAAGGATGATCCACATCTCATTCTCACCGGTGGCGACAACGTGCCGAGTCTCTATCAGCCCGGCAAGGAGGGGACGAGGGCCTTCGCCGCGCTCGTGGAGGCGCATCCGGAGATCTTCCGTCGATTTCCCTTCATGCCCATCCTCGGCAATCATGATCGCGAGATCACCCCGAGGGGCCCGGAGCCGCCCGATCATGCCGTCTACGATGTCGAGGCGAAGGCCTATCGCGAATTCTTCGCCCTGCCGGGCGAGGAGTGGTGTTGGACGCTCGACCTGCCGGCGGTGGATCTCAGCCTGATCGCGCTCGATCTGAATCACATCCAGGATCACGGCACGACGTGGCAGACCTGTCACGCGTGGCAGGCCGATTCCGAGCAGTATCGCTGGTATGCGGAGACGATGGCGGCGAAAAAGGCGGGCTTCGTGCTGACCTTGATGAATGAAAAGCAAACCCAGCTCGCCGGTCTGGCGAAGGGGGCGTGGCACGAGCATTTCCGGAAGGGCAGCGGCCTCATCACCGGTTTCGGCTATTTTGCGGAGCGGGCCGAGCTGGCGGGTGGTCTTCCGTATTTCAATACTTGCCTGAAAGGAGATGGGGATCTGTACCAGGATCCCCAATCCCGCTTTCAAGCGCGGGTCGGCAATTACCTCCTCATCACCGTCAAAGCCGGAGCGCCGACGATGAAGATCGAGATCAAGAGTCTCGCCGGCGAGGTTCTCGAGGCGAGCGAGATCGCGAGGCGCGTCACGCCAAAGGATTGACGGCTTCGTGCTTTCCTCCCAACCTTCGCCCATGTCCCGCTACTCCCTCCAGGAATTCGTCCAGCAAACCGCGCAACAGGAATTGAACCAGGGGACTTTCGAGCTGGAGTCCGACCGCATGCTGGAGGTCAACCTCAACGGGATGGTCTGGATGAAGATGGGGGCGATGGTCTCCTACCGCGGCCAGATCAAGTTCACCCGCGAGGGCATCCTCGAACAGGGGCTCGGAAATCTTTTGAAGAAAGCCGTCTCGGGCGAGGGAGCGCGGCTCACCAAGGGCGAGGGACAGGGGAAGATATACCTCGCCGACCGCGGCAAGAAGATCTCCATCATCCAGCTCAACGGCGAGGCGATCTGCGTGAACGGGAATGACATCCTCGCCTTCGAGGCGACGGTGAAAAACGAGATCAAGATGATGCGCCGTGTCGCGGGCATAGTCTCGGGCGGGCTTTTCAATTACCGGCTCTCCGGCACAGGATTGATCGCGATCACCTCGCATTACGATCCCATGACGCTGCGGGTGACGCCGGGTAGTCCCGTCTTCACCGATCCGAATGCGACGATCGCCTGGTCGGCCAATCTCTCTCCCGATTTCAAGACGGACATCAGCTTCAAGACCTTCCTCGGACGGGGCAGCGGCGAGTCGTTCCAGATGAAGTTCGAGGGCGACGGCTTCGTCGTGGTGCAGCCCTACGAGGAGGTCTATCTCGCGGCGGGCGGGTGAGGGGAGGGGGAATCCGATCGATGTTGCTCCACTCGTCTTTTTCCTTCCCGCCCCCGCGTCGGCTCTGGTAATCTGTCGGCTTCGTGTTACTATCGCCAAATTCCCCATCATGCCCAGGAGAGCCAGTTCCGGAATCAATATCGGTCAAATCGCCGGGATCGCGGCCGCCATCCTTGGTTTTGTCGTGATCGCCGCCTTGCTGTTCAAGCTGATCGCCGGGGGGCTCTTCGGCGACGGTGGAGGGAAAAAGACCTCCGCGCGCAAGGCCTCCGGAAACGCCGCGCCCCTCAGTCTCGTGACCTACCGGGACAACGGCAACAGCCTGCGGGGGAATGTCTACCGGGTCGAGGGCAAGGTGGAGGAGACGCTGCGGTGGACGCCCGACCGCGGCCGTCTCATCAGTTTCGAGGCGAGCGACGCGACGGAGACGATGCCGGTGCCGGTCCTCGTGCCGGAAGATTTCAGCAACATCAACATCGAACGCGGCACGGAGCTGGGGCTCGTGGTGCGCGTCGATCGCGATGGCACGCTCGTGGCCGAGGCCATCGATGAGTGACCGGGAGGATTTTCCCCGTTTTTCCCCATTCCCCGCGCATCCATGAAACTCCCTGTGACTCCTCTCTTGCTCTCGACCCTGCTGATGGGTTCGGGTCTCTTCGCCCAGGTCTACACGCCGCCGGCTCCCGGCGGGGGCGGCGGGGGCGCTCCGGCCGGCGGAGGTGGTGCCCCGTCCTCGAACCAGACGACGATCGTCAACCAGGGCGGGCAATCCCAGGGCAACCAGCAGATGGTCGGGAACGACGTGCCCTATTTCGATCCGACGACGGACGTGTTCACCTTTGACGGAAAGAGTTTCAACGTGAACGACAACCGGGTCTTCCGGGCGCGTTTTGAAAAATATCTCAATGCCGAGGCGGCGACCTCGGAAATGGACACGGCCTACCGCATGGCCATCCGCGAGATCCTCGACACGCTCTCGCCGCACAACCGCGATGCGCGGAAATTCCCCAAGGCGGTCGCCCAGCTCCAGCGCGCTTCGCAGTTCCCGCAGGATGCACGGCTCTGCGAATCGCTCGCCAACGCGGTCTACCGGGTCTACCTCGCGCAGCGGAACCAGGCGCAGTTGAAGCAATTGAACCAGGAGCTCGACATGCAGCGCCGCCAGCTCGACTGGAGTTTTGATTCCTGGAGCGGAGGCGACGCCGGCACGCGCGAGCGCAAGCTGAGCGACGATCCGAACCAGCCCGAGCCCGCCGCGACGGATCCGGTGAATGCCGGGCATATCCAGCGCTACGTGCAGCGCATCGCCGAAGTCGAGGCCGAGCGGGTCGCGAACGCGGCGAAGGTGCAGCTCTCCGAGGTGGAGGCGAAGCTCGAATTCCAGGCGCTGGTGGTGCAGTATTTCCTGCAGCGCCGTTTCGAGCATGTCGTGATGGCGACGCGCTTCTACACGGAGTTTTTCAAGGACGGTGACGGCAAGCTGCAGTTCGAGGAAGGCTCGGAGGTGGAGCAATCCTTCGCCAAGACGATCGGCTTCAATCCCACGATCACGACCCTCGACGCCTTCGCGAACGAGGCGATCCGCGATGTCGCGCAATCGGTGGAGTCGTTCGGTTTCCTGATGGATTCGGGCAAGACGGATGGGGCCTTGCGCCAGCTCCAGCAGGCCTTCGTGATGGGCGAGCACCTGCCCCCGGTGCAGAGCGTGCCGCGCGAGAAGAAGACCGCGATTCTCGACTACGCGCAGAACTCCTTCCAGCTCGTGAATGCGATCGAGGTGAAGGATTACGGCCTCGCCGAAGACTTGGTGAACAAGATGAAGAACCAGGCCGGTGACTTCGATTATTCCAAGCCGACCGCGGCGATCGAGGCGGCCAAGCTGAGCAGCAACATGCGCATCCGCACGGCGAAGAACGCCGCGCTGCAGGGCGACAACACGGCCTACGAGGAGAACATCAAGGCCGCCGCGGAACTCTGGCCGCAGAATCCGATGTTGAAGGAACAATTCGACCTCATCGCCGATTCGGCCGATGTGCAGCAGCAGGCGAAGATCGAATTCGACCGTCTCCTCGGCACGCAGAGCTACCGCCAGATCTTCACGAACCGCGCCCGCTTCATCGCGGCGACGGTGGACGATCCGGAGCGGCAGAAGGCGCTCGAGCAGATCATCGGAAACATCCAGGAGATCGAGACGGTGATGAAGCAGGCCGACACCCTCGCGAAGGCCGGCAACAATCACGCGGCGTGGGAGATCGTGGAAAAGACCTTCCAGCGTTTCCCCGACGACGTCGCCCTGAGCGCGAAACGTTCCGACCTCGCCACGGATGTCGCTCCCTTCGTGAAGGCGCTGAAGAACGCCGAGAACCAGGAAGCGCGGAAGCAGTTCGGCTCCGGTCTCGCGTGGTTCCTCAGCGCCCGCCAGATCTATCCCCAGAGTGAATTCGCCGACGAGGGCATCAAGCGCCTCATCGACCGCATCCTGCCGGAAGAGGAAGGGGCCGGGGATACCTCCGGCGCCGAGACCTCCGCCCTCGGCAACGGCGGCGATGGCGACAGCGGTGACTCCGGTTCCTCGCTCTGAGACTCCGGGGATTTGGCGCGGGTTTGTCCGTTCCGGCGCGAAAACGCGTCGGTGACCGAAAAATTCGGTCGAGATGCCATAAAAACTTGACTCTCTGGTAAGGAGGCGTCATCTCTGCTTACCCATTTCGGGATGCTGATATGACGATTCGTTCCTTTTCATCCACCGTCTCCTTGCTCGCGGCCGCGCTGTTTCTGAGCGCCTGTGCCGTCGATGAGCCGGCCTCCTTCCGGAGCGGCACGGCGGCGGAGGGGGCGGTCCTGAAAGGGAAAAAAGGGGAGGACGCCGGCGAGGTGAAGAAGGAAGCGGTGGCCAAAGCCAAGGAAGCCGCCGCCAAGGCGAAGGCGGAAGCCGACCGCAAGGCCGCCGAAGAAAAGTCCGAGGCCCGGGAGAAGGCCGCGAAACTTGCCGCGGTGAAAAAGAAGGAGGCCGACAAGCTCGCCGCCGAAGAGGCCGGGGAGAAAGCCAGGGCCGCCGCGGAGGCCGCGAAGCTCGCCGGGAAAGGGTCGGAGAAGAAAGCCCGTGCCGAGGCCTTGATCGCCCGTGAAAAGGAGCGCGAGGCGGAGAAGGCGGCCAAGCTGGCTGCGAAAGCCAAGCTCGGGGCCGATCGCGCCGCCGGTGAGGGCGCCCGGGAAGTGGAGGCGTTCGCCGCGC
>JALRFZ010000672.1 GCA_023253615.1 Verrucomicrobiales bacterium
AGGCACGAAGGCGGGCTCGAGGGCATGGACGATGCCGGGCACGGTGAGCATTTCGGCGATCTCGAAATAGGCGTCGCGGCGTTTTTCGGTCTCGAGTTCGTTGAGGAGCTTCGAGGTCATGATCATCATCTCGACCTTGTCGAAACTCTGCGCGATCTCGAAGTGGGGGCGATACCACTCCGGCTTGAAGACCTCGCCGGAGGCACCGACCGCGGTCGAGCCACAGATGATGGTCGGCTCGGGGAAGGCGGCGCGGAAGCGGCGGATCACCTCGCCATAGAGGTCGAGGGAAAGATTGAAGATGTAGCCGGTGTCGGCGTTGAGCACGAAGGCGATCTCGACGCCGGCGGCTTCGGCGCAGGTGATCATCCAGCGGATGCTGTTCTCGAAGCCTTCCCAATCGGGCTTGCCATCGCGGAAGGGCAGCAGGGTCGCGACGCAGAGGCGGGCCTTGGAAGTGTGATCGACGAGGGCTTCCTCCGGAGTGTGGGCCCAGACAGTTTCCTCCCAGGTGGTGGAGGGTTTCAGATCGGCGGGGTCGGTGATCATGAATCCACGCTAGCAAATCCGACGGAAAGGGGTGAGAATTTTTTCGTCCTGATTAGCACAAAACCGATGTCGATTTCGTGAGAACGCGCGAATTCCAACCCATCCTCCTCGAGGACCTCCGGATCCGCTGGCCCGGATTCACGATCCGCCGCATCGCCCTGAACCAACACATGCCCCGGGTCGAGCGGCTCGGCGAGCATGTCCACCGCTTCGCGCAGATCCTCCTCTACCTGCGCGGTGAAGGGAGGCAACATCTCGGCACCCGCTCCATGCCGGTCGGCCGTGGCACGGTGCTCGTCATTCCGCCGGGTCAGGCGCACCGCTTTGAAAAGACCCGCCCGGTGCGGCCCATCTGCCTCGCGATTGATTTTGATACGGTCGAGCCGGTGACGTGGGAGAACGAGGCGATGCTGGGCTCGCGCGACCTTGCCCTCGTAGAGCGCTGGCTCGTCGCCTTGCACGAGCAACACCGTGGCCACGACGACTTTTCGATCCAATCGGCGGCGCTGATCCTGCGGATCCTCGCCCGGCTTGAGGGCGCGGTGAACGGGAACCCGGAAAAGTCGATGGAAGGCCCCGTGGCGTCGGCGGTGCGATCGTTGGCGACGCGGGAGGGGCTCGCGGAGTTGACGCCGGGCGGGGTGGCCTCGATTCTCGGCCGCACCCTCGATCACCTGAATCGGCAACTCCGCGCCGAGGCCGGCACGACGACGGGCGGCCTCCTCAATCGCCTTCGTCTCGACGAAGCGTCACGACGGCTGCGCGAATCGGAGCAATCGATCGGCGAAATCGCCGCCGCGATCGGGATGGACGATCAGAACTACTTCGCGCGTTGGTTCCGCCGGCAGACCGGCCAGACCCCGACGCGATGGCGCGCGGCGATGCGGTGAAGACTCACGGCTTTTTCAACGAAGGCTGGCCGAGTCCCTGAGGGCGCGAGGTTGTCGGTTTGTCGATCTTCGTGGCCCCCTCGGGCAGGATGAAAGGGACGATTTCGCCA
>JALRFZ010000716.1 GCA_023253615.1 Verrucomicrobiales bacterium
GTCGAGAAGCCGCGGCACGATTTCACATCCCCGTGCCTCGAGCGCTTTCAGCACTCTCACTTCGTTTTCAAAACGCTCTTCTTTCCCGGTCCCCCGGAAGGTTTTGTGGACACGGCCGTCGTAGCCGACTTTGACGATGGAACGGATGCCGTCTTTGGCGATTTTCATGCAGGGAGGGTTGAAACGGGAGGAGACGAGATCTTAGAGGTTCAGGGGTCAGCCTTCAACCTTCCTTTCTTCTTCTCCTCATACTCTTACCTCATACTCATACTCCTACTCCGCGAGCGTCAGTGGCCGTCCGGTTTTGAGTAAGAGTAAGATTAAGAATATGAGTATGAGTAAGTGCAGGAGGCAGGCGATCACACCCGTTCATCCTCGATGATCTCGCCGTCGCACAGGTGGATCTTCCGATCGACGCGGTCGAGGAGCCGATCGTCATGCGTCGAGAAAACAAACGCCGCGCCCCGGTCCTGATTGATGCGCCGCATCAGATCGATGATCAGATTGGCATTGTGCGTGTCGAGATTCGCGGTCGGTTCGTCCGCGATGACGAGCGAGGGATCCGTCACGAGGGCACGCGCGATGGCAACGCGTTGCTGCTGGCCTCCGCTCATCTTCTGCGGACGATGGTGCATCCGGTCGGAGAGCTCTACCTCGGCGAGCAGTTTCTCCGCCCGCGTTTTGGCCTCGGCTTTGGCGACACCGTGGATCTGGAGCGGGAGCATCACATTCTCCAGCGCCGTGAGCACGGGGATGAGATTGAAGTTCTGGAAGACAAAACCGATCGAGGCATTCCGCAGCTCGCTGCGCCGGGCGTCGGTGAGTCCCGCCGCCGGAGTGCCGCCGACGTAGACCTCGCCCGAAGTCGGGGCATCGAGCAGGCCGATCAGGTTGCAGAGCGTCGATTTTCCCGAACCCGACGGACCCCACACCGCGATGAACTCGTGCTCCTCGATCACGAGACTGATATCCCGCAGGGCAGACACTTCCGTGTCACCGAAATGGTAGGTTTTTCTGAGATTTTTAGTCTCCGCAACTTTCATGGGTCCACGGGTCATTAACGCTTGCAGTCTAGTCGCCCCGGCCCATTTTGCACGGGTTTTCCATGATCGAAAAGTCCTTGCTGGCATTCTGGGGAGTCTGGCTCCTCCTGATCCTGATCGCGGCCTTCCGCGTCTTCGGGTTTTCGTTCGCCCGTCGCCGCCAGGATCGCCGGTGGAAGGACGGCTCCGGCCCCCAGAAACCGGTCGCCCTCATCGTGCCGGTGAAGGGATTCGACCTGCAATCGACGCCCCGGTTTTTTGACGCGATCTTCGGGCAGACTTATCGCGATTACCGGGTCATCGTCTGTTTTGAAAGCTGGGACGACCCTGTCGCCCGTTGGCTTTGCGAGCATCTCGAGCTCGATTCCCGCCACCCGGTCTGGACGCATCCCGATCCGACGAGCGGTCTCCGTGGTATCACCCTCGTCTGCGGGGGCATTGCCGAAAACGAAGGGCAGAAAGTGCACAATCAGCGCGCCGCTTTCCGCGATCTCTCATCGCGCGATGCCATCATCGCCTTTGCCGACGCCGACATCCTCTGCGGTCCCGATTGGCTCGCACGTCTCGTCGCTCCCATCAACCGGGGGCCTTACGAACTCTCCACCACCTACCGCTGGCTCGTTCCGAAACGCCCGACCCTGCCGAACCAAGTCGCCTGCATCATCAACGCCTCGATCACCACCCAGGGCGGCGCGGAGTGGTCCACCGTGCTCTGGGGCGGCTCGATGGCCCTTTCCCGCGAGGTCTTCGACGAGCTCGACGTGCCCACCCTGCTCGCCGGATCTCTCAACGACGATCTCCGCCTCTCCAAGGCCGCGCGGAAGACCGGACGGAAAATCGCTTTTGTCCGCTCGCTCATCCTCCCGACCCCGATTGATTTCACGTGGAGCACCTTTTTCGAATTCGCGCGACGCCAGTACACCCAGGTGAAGTTCTTCAGCCCCATCCTCTACACGGGTGTGAATTTCGTAATGGGCTTCTACGTGCTCGGCGCGATCAGCATCGTCGCCGCCCTCATCTACGGCTATTTCTTCGCGTGGATCCCCGTGGCGGCGGCTTATGTCATCGATCAGTTCCGATCGCTCGCACGGCAACAAGTCTACCTCTCGCTCTTCAAGGAAAACAGCATCCGTCAAAAACTCTTCGCCGCCGGCTGGCTCGAGCACATGCTCACCCCTTTCTGGATGACGCTGCACTGGCTCCTCCTCGCCAGCACCTGGACGCAAAACCGTCTCACCTGGGCAGGCGTGCGGTATCAGATCCTTTCAAAGTCGAAGACCCGCATTCTCCATCGCACCGCCACCGCGACGCCGCTCCCGGCCGGTGCTCCGGGTCTGGCGATGCTCACGGCCCTGCACGATCGTCGCCGCAGCACGATGACCCAGCCGATCCGGCCCATCGGATCGGCCACCACGCCTCTCGAGCCCGTCGCCACCTACACCGTGCCCGAGGAAAGTGCGCCCGTCGAGGTCGTTACCACCGGGGTAGCGGTCGAAGTCGTCGAAGAAATCGCCGCACCTCCCGAGGAAATCGCCATCCCCGAGGGAGCAGACATCGATCTACCCACCAAGACCACTCTCCACGAGGAAGAGCCCGCGACCTTCGCTGTCGTCGCCGGGGTCGCGTCCGCGATCGTTCCGCTGACCGTCAGCTATCACCTCCGTCGCGAGCGCGTTCGATCCATCCCGGCGAAAGAGCGAGGTGCCCTCAGCGCCTCCGAATTCCTCCTCGGGAAAACGCGCGCCCTTCCCCACCGACTCCACACGACCCCGGCTCCCGCCACGGAAAAGCCGCGTCCGGCCACGGCGACGACAGACCGCCCCGCCTCCCCCGCTCTGCTTCCGCCCCGGAAAGGCCGCGTCCTCACCGCTGTCGAGAAAGCTCTCGACAAGACCCGTCGCAACGCCACTTCGCCTGCTTCCAAGCCCCCTGTTCCGACGAGACGCGAGCCCCGTCTCCTGTCCAGGCCGACGACGAGACTCGAGAGGGTTCGCTCGCGCCTTCGACCCTGTTTCGGCGTGGGCCACGCAGCCTCCAATTCCGCGCCTGCCCCCGCGCGGAAGACGGTGGTTGCCCGCCCCGTCCCCCGCCCCGTCCCCCGCTTCGCCGGGACCCGTCCCACCGCCGCCCGGCGCACCACGGGCGGGGCCAACCTGGCGGCATTCGCGCCCGGTCGCGGCATCCCGGCGCGTTCGCTCCGGACGCTTTCTTCCGGGCGCACCGGCTGCCATCCCATCGCGCGCCCCGTGCCACCGGGGGCGTCCGCACGCCCCTGACCGACCGATCCCAATTCCCCCTCCGCCATGCCCGATTTTTACGAAGAAGATTTCGTCTACATCGACCGGTGCGCCCTCATCGTCCGGCCGACCTGGAAATTCGCCGCCTGGCTCAACCAGCTCGACAGCGATCCCGTCGAGGATGAAAACCAGATCTTCATCCAGACCGTCTACCTCGTCGATTTCAACGAGCGCCTCGATGCCCGCTCCACCACCGATCTGCTCGAGGCCTACTATCTGGATATCGCCGCCAGCGAATTCGGTTCCTGGTGGACCGACGAGCAGGATTGGCCGCCCATCCGCAGCCTCAACGATTTCTTTGAATACTTCGAGTGCGCCCCCTCCGAGACCGTCGTCGATCTCGCCGCGGACGACGACTACGCCGACCCCGCGGACGAGGACGACGACTGAGGCCTCCACCTGATCCAACCATGGGCGACCTCCCCGCATCCCTCCTCGCCAGGATCCGCGACTTCCGCGAAGAGCGCGATTGGGGGCAGTTCCACAATCCCAAGGACATGGCCATCGCCATCTCCCTCGAGGCCGGGGAGTTGCTCGAGCATTTTCTCTGGAAGAATCCCGGAGAGGTCGATGCCCGCGTGGTCTCGCACCGCGAACAGATCAGCGACGAAATCGCCGACATCGCCATCTATCTGACAGAGCTCGCGGACAATCTCGGCATCGACCTCGCAGCCGCGATGGAGGCGAAACTGGCGAAAAACGCGGCCAAGTATCCCGTCGCCAAGGCCCGGGGCAACGCCACGAAATACACCGAACTCTGACGGATCCAGTCGCGAACGTGAAGGCCATCCCCGCATCGACCCGACTCACCCGGACCGGTCTCGCCTCCTGTGCGATCGCCGCGGCGACGACCCTTTGGGGACTGGTGACCTTCTCCGGCCCGGTCCTCGGCGTCGGTCTGGCGGCCACGGTGCTCCTCCTCGTCTGCCGCTCTCTCGCTCTGCGGCATCTCGAAGGTTTTTTCGTCGAGCGGGATTTGCCGAGGCGCGCCCGCGCCGGCGAGAGTTTTCCGATGGCCCTGTGCCTGCGACCCGGATCCCGCTTCCCGGCAGGCACGCCCGTGCTATTCACCGATCCTCTCGCTCCCGCGGTGCGGGAAAAAGCACTCTCTCCGGACGATGGCGGACCTTTCCCGATCCGCTGCACCGGACTGGCCCATCGTCGCGGCCCGCTCCCGCAGAGACCCTGGACGCTCGCCTCGGTCTGGCCCCTCGGGTTGTTCCTGACAAAACAACACGGCCAGTTCCGGGACGACCACGCGCCCCTCGTCCTTCCCCGCCCTTGGCTGCCGGCACGCCTGCATGAGCGGCTCGCGCAACTCTCGCTCGAATCCGCCGAGCGCCCGACAGAGCCCGCGGATCCGGTCGCCGAATTCCGCTTTCTCCGTGAATTCCGCCACGGGGATCCCGTGCGCGGCATCCACTGGCCCACGAGCCTGCGTTCCGGAAGACTCCAATTCGCCGAGACCGAGCCACCCCGCCCCAAGCCTCTCTGCTTCGGGATCTACCTGCACTCCTATGAAGCACCCGGCACCATCGTCACGCCGGAGACCTACGAGCTCATCCTCCGCATCGCCACCGGGCTGCTCCTGCGCTTCCAGCACGAAGGCATCCCGGTGGTCTTCGCCCAGCCGTTCACGGTCGCGATCAGGCTGCACGAACGCATCGAATTCACCGCCCTTCTCGAGGCCCTCGCCCTCTCGCAGCGCCGCCCCTTCTCTTCGCTCAGGGTCGGCTTCCCCCACTTGCGTGAATCACGCAACGATCCTTTCGCCCTTTGCGACGAGGTCTTCGTCCTTGGCGACGGCCCACTCCAAGACTGGGAGGACGCCGCCCGGGAGCGTTTCCCGCGATCCACCTGTCTGGATGCGAACCGGCTGACGAGCGCCTCGCGCCCGGCCCTGAAAGTCCGCGGCACCTTTTCCGGATCATGAGGATGTCCACCACCGCCCTCCTCGCGCCCCTCGCGGCGGCCGTCGTCGGATGGATGCTCTCGGGCTCGCCCGTGCCCATGGCCCTGACCCTCGTGATCGCTCTCGCCGCCCTGTTCGGCGGCTTTTTCTCGCGACGCCTTCCCCGCAGCGGGGTCGCCAGCCTCCTCATCACGATCCTGCCGGCGATGGCGGCGTTCTGGATCGAATGGCGCCTGTTCCGTGATGGACAGGCCCTCGCCATGCGCGCGGACATGCCTTTCGCCTATCACGCCGGGATCGCCCTGCTCTGGTGGGCGGCACTCGATCATTTTCTCCGTCCGCGACACGGCGGATCTTTCGCCTTCCCGGCGGGCTCTTTCGCCGCGCTCTGTGGCGGCCTTCTCATCGTGGGCGCTGCCGCCGGGACGATACTCTACGATTTCGGCCCGTGGGAGGTGCATCCCGTCGCGGCCCTGCCACTCGTCCTCTGGTCGATCGCCGCCGTCGGGATACCTGCGAAAACGCGGCAAGGCATCGTTTTAGTGGTTTTGTCAGGAAGCCTCGCATCGGCCGGACTCATCCTTGTTTCGACCAAGGCAACGACGACGCTGAAGCCGTGGTTTTTTCTCGACGACAGTTCCACGCTCGACTCCGGCTACGTTCGGGCCCCCGGGATCGGTACCCGCGGTCCCCTCGGAGACAACGCGGCGAGGCGCCTTCCGCGCGAGGCGAATCTGCAGTTCCGACGTGAGATCGTCGTGCGCGTCAA
>JALRFZ010000797.1 GCA_023253615.1 Verrucomicrobiales bacterium
GCGTGATTGATCGTGCCGGCGATCAACCCTTCTTTCTCTACCTCGCCCACTACGCGCCACACACGCCCATCGAGGCGAAGGCCGATGACATCCGGCATTTCGAGGCGAAACTCCGGCCCGGCCAGCATCACCAGAACGCCGTCTATGCCGCCATGGTCAAGAGCCTCGACGACAGCGTGGGCCGTGTCCTCGAACGCCTGAAGCAACAAGGCCTGGAGCGGAACACCATTGTGATCTTTACCAGCGATAACGGCGGCTACATCGGCGCCGACAAAGGCCAAACGGCGCCCGTGACCAGCAACGCGCCGCTGCGCTCTGGCAAAGGATCGCTCTACGAAGGCGGCATCCGCGTGCCCCTCATCGTGCGGTGGCCCGGCGTCACGCCCGCCGCAGGTGAGTGCCAGGAGCCCGTGGTGTTGATGGACCTCTTTCACACCCTCACCGCCACGCTGTCCGGCGAAGCCTCCAAAACACCCGCCGACGGCATCAACCTCAAAGCCCTGCTGCAAGAACCCGGCAGCGCGCTCAAGCGTGAGGCCCTCTACTTTCACTACCCGCACTACTACGCCACCACCACACCCGTGAGCGCCGTGCGCTCCGGCGACTGGAAATTGCTCGAATACCTCGAAGACGGCCGGATCGAGCTTTACCACCTCCAGGATGACCCCGGCGAGCAGACCGATCTCGCGAACGGGATGCCGGACAGAGCCGCGTCATTGCTCAAACAACTCCACCAGTGGCGCACCGGGGTGAACGCCGCCATGCCAACCCCGAATCCGAATTTCAAATAGGAAGACCCTCACCGATAAGAACTCTCCTCCCTTTCCTTTTCGCCGTCTCTAGCGCCTTCGCCGTCGAGCAGGCGGAGGTCGTCGTCGTGGCCACCACCTCGGGCGGCATCGCTGCCGCCGGCTTGGCGGACCGTTCAGAAACGAGGGTGATTTTGCTCGAAGAGAAAAGCCACGCGGGCGGTGTCGCCCCGGCCGGATTGACGAACACGGACTCCCACGGCTTCCACCAATACGATCCCGCCCCTCCCGGAATCCGCGAAGGCTGCCCCTTCATCGAACACGAGCCGCAGCAGCTTCCCGATCGCATCCTCGTGCCGAAGTGTGTCGATGGATTGCTGGTTCCGTTGGCCGGCGGCGCCCGCCATGTCGGCTACCAGACCATCCGCACGGAACCCGTCTTCATGGCGCTCGGCGAGGCCTGCGGCATCGCCGCGATGAAGGCGGATGGTTCGCGCACCGACGGGCGCACGGTCGATGTCAAGGCGGTGCCGCGTGAGATCGTGAAACGCGGAGGCTTGATTCTTCAAGAGGACACCGCAATGGTTCCGGACAATCCGCGTCAGTAGCCCGGACGGTCCGACCTGATCCATGAAAACAAGTCCGAAGCCATTGCTCATCCTCCCGGCAATCGCCTTGGTCGCGCTGTCATTCCTGGTTCATCGGAACCGGCCGGAGCCGGAAATCACCATGGTTCCACCCGCAGGCGCGACATCGGACGATCAGGCATCAGCCCCTGGAGCGAAGCGGCGTCGCTACCGCCCGGAACCCGCACCCGAAAGCGTGCAACGACAGGCCGACGAGGTGATCCGGCGCCATCAGGGCATGAAGAAGGAAGCGTTCGGGAAAAGCGCCGAGCTCCAGGAACTCGGTCGGCGGTTCTTTGGCCATCTGGATTCGCCGTCCTTCCAGAAGAAGCTCGAAGAGGCCATTGACCTCATGAAATCCACCAAGGGAATCGAGCATGGAACCCTGGACTTTGAACTCGATGACTTCAGTTCCCCGAATGCCCGTGCGTTGTTGGAGGCGGCCCTGTCGGAAGAACCGGAGCGCGCCCGTGATTATATGATGAACCTGCTCGACGGCGCGGTCTTCGAATTCGCGCTGGATCCGGCCGTGGAAACCACAAGCGATGGGCTGACGGTCAAAGGTTCCGGAGCCCCTCCGGCGTCCGGGTCCGGGGAATGAACCGCTTGCCTTCCATTACCGGTAATCACCAACATGAAAATCCCCGAATCCCATTCCCAAACCCGTCGCGAAGCTCTTCTCGACACCCTCAGAACGGTTATCGTGACTTCGCTCACGCTGCCGGCCGTATCGGCGGCCTCAGCCGCCGAGCCCCCGGAGTCCGAGCCCGGGTTTGTGCCGGAGAACGACTATCCCTTCTTCGGTGGAGAACTTCCGGAAGGATACGGTTCCATCCGCTTCAAATAGCGGGATGTCGGGCGATCGACTCCCCCTCACGCCTCATCCAGAGTCCCATGCACCTCCAACCCCGGCACGTCACGAAAGTGGGCATCGGGTGAAATGACGATTGCGCGAACCCTCAGGGCGGCGACGGCGATCGCGAGATCACTCACGGGGGGCCATTTCCCTTTCCGACCGAGTTCCCAGCCGAGGCGGCTCACCTCCCGCCAGAGCCGCGCGTCGGTCGGGATT
Organism: Verrucomicrobiales bacterium; assembly: GCA_023253615.1. Lineage (GTDB taxonomy): Bacteria > Verrucomicrobiota > Verrucomicrobiia > Verrucomicrobiales > DEV007 > Arctic95D-9. The sequence goes on from JALRFZ010000797.1 coordinate 2,448, forward strand.
TCGGGAACGATGTCGAAAAACTGCTCCATCTGGCCGTAGCGAAGGTCGACCCTGATCCCGCGAAGCACTTCGGCCCGGACCACGCCGCAGTTGTAGAGCCGACCTGACCGGAGAAGAGGCGCCAGCACCTGGCGCGGGTCCTGCCCGGCCCGCATCAGATCGATGTAGGCGGCCGAGTCGACCAGATAGTCGGCACTCTTCATTTCGCGGCCTTGCGTGGCCGACCGCGCCGGGAAGCCTTCTCGGGAAGGTAGGAAACCGGCGAGGCACCGTTCCGGATCGCAATGAGATCGTAGGCGGGATCAACGGCCTCACGCGCTTCCTCCGCCGACCAGGGCTCTTCCATGACGCGGTTGATCGTCGCGAGCCGCAAGGCCTCGCTCAGCGCCCAATCGACGGCCTCCTTCATCGTGCCGATGCCGGTCAATTTCATGATCCGGTCGAGTTTGCCCTCGTCGATTTCAATCGTCGTCTTCATATGGCCGTAAATATGGGCATAATTCGGCGGGCCTCAATTCATTTTCACCCCACATACTTGTCCTTCCGCAGCACCTCGACATCGGCGACGTAGACGATCACCGACCAGTCCTTGAAATAGCGGGAACCCACCTCGTCCATGATCGTCTCGGCGACCTCGGAGGAGACGAGGGTATCGAGCTGGACGTTGCGGCCCTCCCATTCCGAGGCCCGGATCCCACGGGACCCCTCGCCCTCGACCATCGTCATGGTCCAGCCCTTGGCCCCCTTCTCCTTGACCAGTTCGATGAGGTCGTCGCGGAGGACGCGCTCGGCGATGATCGTCACTTTCCGGAGGGTTCTGCTCAGAGCCATGGGGCGAGGTGTTTGGCGAGGGTTTGAAACAGAGGGATACCAAAAGCCAGATTGAAGGGGAAGGTGATTCCGAGGGCGAGGGTCAGGTAATAGGCCGGATTCGCGCCCGGCAGGGCCACCCGGACCGCGGCAGGCGCGGCGATGTAGGAGGCGCTGCCCGCCATCGCTCCGAGGATGGAAGCGCCTCCCGGCGAGAGACCGGCGAGAAGTCCCGCGGCGACCCCGAGGGAACCGTGCAGGACGGGGATGACACAACCGAGCACGAGCAGCCGCACCCCGGCCTTGCCCGCATCGCGGAGACGTTTGCCGGCGGCGAGGCCGAGCTCGATCATGAAAATGCAGAGAGCCCCTTTGAAGGAGGTGGTGAAAAACGGCTGCACGTCGGTGAGTTTCCCCGGACCACAGGCCCATCCGATGAGAAGTCCGCCCAACAACAGCACGATGCTCTTGCCGGTGACGACTTCGTGGAGGGCCTTTTTCCAGCTCCCTTTCGTCCCGCCCCCTCCACTGGCGAAGAGCAGGGCGACGATGATGCCGGGCACCTCCAGCACGGCGACCAGGGCGGGCAGGTATCCCTCGGTCTCCGCCCCGGAGCGTTTCACCGCCTCGACCGCGGCGAGGAAGGTGACGACCGAGACCGAACCGTAATGCGCGGCGACCGCGGCGGCGTCCTCCCTGCCGAGTCTCCCGAAGCGGCGCATCAGGAAAAAGGCCGAGACCGGCGTGATGAGACCGAGCAGCACGGTCGCGAGGGCGGGCACGAGCATCTCGATGATCGGGGTGACGGCCAGGGCGGCACCGCCCTTGAGCCCGATCGCGAGGAGGAGATAAATCGAAAGCCCCTGGTAGACCGGTTCAGGGACGGCGAGATCGCTCTTCACCCAACGGGCCGCGATCCCCAGGGCAAAACAAAGGACGACGGGGGAAATGAGGTTGTCGGCGAGCGCGTTCAACGGAGAGGCTTGGAGCCAGCCCGGAATGGAGCGCCGGGAGGGACGTGAGTCAAGCAGAGGACAAAAAAAACGCCGCCCCGGCTCGGCCGGGACGGCGTTCCGGAAGGAGGGCGCGGTTTACTCGACTTCGATCTTGGAAGCGACGAGGAATTTCTTCCCGTCGCGCTCCTCGACCTTGCCGGTCACCTTGGCTTTGGCGCTGCCGGAGCAGACATGCTCGCTGGTCTTGCGTTTGCCATCCTCTTCGAGGAGGTAGAGCGTGTCGCCGACCTTGAGGGTGTCCTCACAGGCATCGGCCTGCTTCAGGTTGCACTTCGCGCAGGACATTTCGCCTTCGAAGGTTTTCTCCTCGGCCTGGACGGAGGCGAGGGTGAAGGCGAGACCGAGAACGGAGAGAGCGGAAATGAGTTTTTTCATGATGATGTTTTTGTCAGGATATTTGCAATGGAATTGGAAATTCGGTCCGGGCGGGTCCCACCATCCGGTTCCATGTCGCCGCGAGGCGGAGTCCGGACCGAAAAAGACCGCACGCCCTGCCGGCAAAAGCTCCGGATCGGATCGCCTGACCGATCAACAACGGAACACCCCGTAAAGAATGCGCGGGGGAGGCGTCGGCACCGCGACGAGAGCCCCGGGAGCGGGACCAGCCCCGGGCGACGCGCGGGGGCCGCGGAGCCACGCGGCGACTTCCGTCCCGAACGGGATGGCGGGAACCCACTTCACCGGCAACGGGGCGGGGGCGAAAACCTTGCCGGCGGTGAGGAATCCGAGCTTGGCGGCGCAGGGACATTTCGTCGAGGGCTCCTCCGTGCCACCCGTATCATCAGGGTCCGACTCCGCGGTGAGACGCGCCTGGCAACAGGGCGGCAGATCCGCTTGGGCGACATCGCTTTCCGCCTGATGGGGGACGAACGCACAGCAGCAGACCGGATTCCCGATCAGCACGACCATGAAGATGGCGAGGAGTGTCCGCATTCGTTCCGATGCATTCGTGCCAGAAGGCACGGTGGCGTTCAATCAATTTCTCCCCGGGCCGGCCGCCGCATTGGCGCGGGTCGCGAAGATCGACCGGACCGGGTCAAGGCCGCCGCGGGGCACCCGAGCCTCCGCGAGAGCGTATCCGCGATCCCTTTCACTGCGGGACCCAGGGCTTCGAGTTTTTTCCCACCGACGCGGTCCGATGGTCCGCTGACCCAGACGGCGGCGGCAACTTCTCCGCGATGGTCGAAAACGGGTGCGGCGGCGCAGACGAAGGTCTCGCTCTCCTCCCCGCGATCCAGCGCGAATCCGGATCCGAGGACGCCGTCCAATTCACGCCGGTAGGCCGCCGGCGACCGGATCGTCCGGCGCGTTTTCCGATCGAACCGGATCGTGGCGAGGAGCACCTCGCGTCCCGGGGACGGGAGGAAGGCGAGGATCGCCTTCGCCGGGGCGGCCGTCAGCAGGGGAAAGGCGTGCCCGAGCTCGACGACCACCTTCACCGGATGCAGGGATGGCACCTGGTCGAGGACGATGCCCTGCGATCCGGAGAGCGTCCCGAGCAGCGCCGTCTCGCCCGTCGCATCCCGCAGCGCTTTGAGGAAGGGTGCGGCCGTGCCCACGAGACTCTCGCCTCCCACGATCCGGCGGCCGAGGCCCAGCACCTTGCCCGACAGACGGTAGATCTTGGCCGGTTCGTCCCGCTCGGCATATCCGCGCAGCACGAGTGTCGTGACGATGCGGAAGACGGCGTTCTTCGGCATGCCGAGAAGTTCGGTCAGCTCCGTGAGCGTGAGCCCACCCGGGCGCTCCGCGAGCGTCTCGAGAAGATCGAGGGTGCGGTCGAGGATGGGAACGCGGTAGCGTTCGCGGAGATCGGGCTTCGGATGGCGGGGGGCACGCGATGACATGAGTTTGTGATATCAAATTTTGTTTGAAATCGCAAACAAGAACCCGCACGATGGAAGGATTCCCATGAGCGCCCCCTCACCATCACCCGTCGTCATCGTCACCGGAGGCTCGCGCGGTTATGGCGCGGGCATCGCCGCAGCCTTCGTGAAAGCCGGGGCCCGCGTCTGGATCACGGGGCGGAACGAGTCGGTTCTCGAAGAGACGGCCACCCGGATCGGAGCCACGCCTTTCGTGGCCGATGCCGCCGACGGCGCCGCGTGGGACCGTCTCTTCGAGGCCGTCCTCGCCGCGGCCGGACGGATCGACGTGCTCGTCAACAACGCCGGCGAAGGCGTGCGCATCGGCCCCGCCGCGGAGCAGGACGACGACTCCGTCGCGCGATCGATCGCCAGCAATCTCACCGGTGCCATCCTCGGCTGCACCCGCGCGGCCCGGATCATGCAGGCGCAGGGCGACGGCTTCATCGTCAACATCGGCAGCGCCTGCTCGACCCATGCCTGGACGGGCTGGGGCGTCTATTCGGCGGCGAAGGCCGGCCTGCTGATGTTCTCGCGGTGCCTCCTCGCCGAGCTGCGCCCCCACGGCGTGCGGGTGACTTCCGTGCTGCCCTCGTGGGGGAAAACCGATTTCACCGAGGGCGCGAATCTTCCGCCCCGCGATCCGGAGGTGCTCGCCAAATGCATCGATCCCTCCGAGATCGGAAATCTCCTCGTGCAACTCCATCGTCTCCCCGCCCACCTCGTCGCCGAGGAGGTGAAACTCTGGCCCATGGTGCAACCGATCGGACAGCTATGAAGCATCTCGCCTTTCTTTTTCTACTGCCTCTGCGCCTCCTCAACGCGGAGACGATCGAGACAGACGTGCTCATCGTCGGGGCCGATGAGTCGGGCTGTGCCGCGGCGGTGCAGGCGGCGAGACTCGGGGTGAAACGCATCGTCCTGACCAACGACCACGACTGGCTCGGCGGCCAATTCTGCACCCAGGGGATCGGGCCGATCGACGAGTGGACCGTGGTCGAGGGAAAACGCGTGAACTTCCCCCGCAGCGGGACCTTTCTCGAGATCATCGACCGTATCCGTGCACACAACCGGCTCACCTATGGCGTCGCCACTCCGGGGAACAGTTGGTGCGGCACCGACACGATCGAACCCCGGGCCGCCGCGCGGATCTTCGAGGAATGGCTCGCGCCGCACGTGGATTCGGGCGTCCTCCGCATCGAGCGGGGCTGGGACGTCGACACCGTCGAGACGCAGGACGGCCGTGTCACCGGAGTTTCCTTCATACCCTCCGTCTTCGCCAAGGGCGATCCTGACAAACGTCTCACGATCCGCGCGAAACTGACGATCGATTCCTCCGATCTCGGCGACGTCATCCGGCGGAGCGGGGCGGGATACATGGCCGGACCCGATCTGCGTTCGCGCTTCGGCGAACCGGGTGCGCCGGAGACACTCGACGAGCTCGGCCACCAGGAGATGAATCCGCTCAGCTGGTGCCCGCTGCTGCGTGAGACGGGGAAGGACTCGACCATTCCCAAACCGGCTCGCTACGACGAGAGGTCTTTCGACAACTGGAAAAAGGCCGCGCCCTGGCGAGAGTGGGATGGCAGCGGCGGCATCTACAACATGGCGGGCTTGTGCATCTACACGCACCGGCGCATGGTCGATCGATACCACTTCGGATTTGCCCCTGGAACCGAGGCGGTCATCCTCAATTGGCCCGCCCACGGTTACCAGCTCGGCACCTTGCCGCAACACGTCGTCGATGCCCTCGAAGCCGACGAGCCCGGGGCCTCCCGCAAAAACCTCGTGGAGATGAGCCATGCCCAGCGGCGCATCGTCTATGAAGACGCGAAGCAGCGCGCCCTTGAGTTCGTCCATTACCTTCAGACGGCCGCCCACGACCGCGTCGGCGATTTTCCGCAGTCCTTCCGCTACATGGCGCTCGCCGACGACTACGGCACCGCCGACCGGCTCCCGCCCAAACCCTACCTGCGCGAGGGGCTCCGACTCGAGGCCATGACCATCATCACCGAACTCGATGTGCGCACCGAATCGCACGAGCCGAAGTGGGCCAGGACGATGTATCCCGACTCCGTCTTCGGGTGGCAGTTCAATCTCGATTTCCACCCGACGCGCCGGAAATTCATCGAAGACGATCCCACGAAACCCTGGCACGGACACCACCACGGTTCGCGCGACTGGTCGACCGACACCGACCGCGCCACCTTCCCCCTGCGCGGGCTCGTGCCGGTGGAAATGGAGGGTTTGTTGGGGGCGTCGAAGAACCTGGGCGTCACCAGCATGGTGCAGTCGGCCCTGCGTCTCCATGGCCAGATGATGCACGCGGGCACGGCCTCCGGCACCGTCGCCGCGATCGCCTTGCGCGACGATGTTTCACCGCGCGAGATCGCGACGACTCCGGAGCGTGTCGCCGAGGTGCAGCGCATCCTCGTGCGCGGCGCGGGTGGTCCGGGCACCCTCCTCTGGCCCTGGCACGACCTCGATCCCGAAGACCGCTGGTTCGAAGCCGCCAATCTCCTGACCCTCGCCGGCATCTGGAAACCCGATCCCGACAGCGTCTTCTTCGAACCCCGCCGTCCCGTGACCCGCGGCGAGCTCGCCGGAGCCCTCGTGCGCCTCCACGAGACGAAGGACGGCGCCCCTGACAAACCCGCCCTGCCGGACGCGGCGCGCTTCTCCGACCTGCCGCTCGATCATCCCGATCGCGAGGCGGTCGAGACGATGCTGCTGTGGGGCAACTTCGGCGAGCAGAAGGAAACCTTCACTCCGGCAGGTCACCTCAGCTGGGGTGATCTCAACCGCTGGCTCGTCGCGATGGGCGATCCGGGTTTCCCCACCTTGCTCGGCAAGGCCGAGGGTGGCGTGCTGACCCGGGCGGAATGCGTCGAGTATCTCTGGCGGGTCTGGACGAAGTGAGATCTTCGCACCTCGCGCTTCAGCTCTTCTTCCAGGTCAAAGCCAGACGGCGACCTTCCTTGGCGCAATCCAGAAGATAGAGATTGATGAGGTTTTGATAGGGGATCCCGGTCTCCACGGAGAGCGATTTGAAGTATTCGATCACATCCGGCTCGAGCCGGATCGTCACCGCCTTCTTGAGCCTTTTCGCATAGGGATTCGGCTTCGCTTTGGAGAAATCGTATTCTTTTCTCATGTCTTTTGTTCCCAGTATGGTTTTTGTTCCTTGGTTCCGGCCCGCCTCGCGGAAATCAGCCTGATCACCGTTCCCGACCGACGAAAGCAATGAACGACGACGAGCATTCGGGATTGCCCGCTTTTCCCCATGATGATGAATCGGTCCTCATTCTCGGAATGATCCGGATCAGGGATGACCAAAGCCTGATCGTCGAAGAACACGGTTTTCGCTTCTTCGAACGTGACGCCGTGCTTTCGAGCATTGCTCTCCGCCTTGTTTGAGTCCCATTCGAAGGATAGGCCGCTCATTTCTTTCAGTATTCTGCAATACATTATATTGCTATCAGCCACATACTGTCAATCCCAGTCCATCACCTTCTCAGCCGCATTTCCCCTTGCCCATCCCCTCCCCCGCCTCCTTGTTTCCGCCATGAGTGCCCCCGCTTGCCCGATGTGTGAAATGAACGAGATCCTCACCCTCGGGGATCATTTCGAATGCCTGACCTGTGGTCATGAATGGGCGATCGCGGAGGTGGCGGACAGACCGCGTGTCGTGCAGGACGCCTATGGCAACGTCCTCGCCGATGGCGACGTCGTCGCGATGATCAAGGACCTCAAGCTCCAGGGCAGCTCACAAGTGCTGAAGTCGGGAACGAAGTCGAAACCCATCCGCCTCGTCGATGGCGATCACGAGATCTCCTGCAGGATGGACGGCATCGCGATCGGACTGAAGGCGCAGTACGTGAAGAAGATCACGAACTGACTTTTCCGCTTTCCCGATGTATTCTCCAGAAGCATTCAAGATCGACGACCGTGCGACATTGCATGCCTTCCTGCGCCAACACAACTTCGCGACGCTTGTCACCCAGCATGACGGAGCCATCCAGGCCAACCACGTGCCCCTGGTGCTGAAAGAGGAAGTCGGAGAGCAAGGGACGCTGCAAGGCCACTTCGCCCGGGCCAATCCCCAGTGGCGCGACCTCGATCCTGACACGGAAGTCCTCGTGATCTTCACGGGACCACATGCCTACATCTCGCCGGCGTGGTATCAGGCCTCGCCGGCGGTCCCGACGTGGAATTACACCGCCGTGCATGTCTACGGACTCCCCCGCCTCGTCGAGGATCCGGGGGAATTCGCGGCGATGCTGCACGAGCTCGTCGAGGTCCACGAGCGGGATCGGCGGGATCGGTGGTCGGGCGAAATGCCGGAAGACTTCCGCAACCGGCTCATGAAAGGGATCGTCGGATTCGAGATCGCGATCACGCGGATCGAGGGCAAGTTCAAACTCAGTCAGAATCGCCCGGACGACGCGCCCGGTGTCATCGAAGGCCTCTCGCAAAGTCCGCATCCGGGTGATCACGAGGTCGCCGACCTGATGCGGCGCGTTTTGGCGGATACGCCCTGATCCGATCGCGGACCATCCGTCCGCCGATGCGTGATTGTCTCCGGTGTGTATTTCAGTCATGCTGGGCGGCATGAAGGAAGAAGAACCCGGATTCAAGGCCATCTGGCCATCACTCGTCGCCATCTTACTCGTGGCGGGATGTTTTCTCCTCTATCGACTCGCCGTCACGCCCGCCGGGGAAGGCACGCTCCGTGTCGCCGTCTTTCTCTCCGACGCGACCCCCCCGCTGGGCAGCCCGGTGGCCTACGCGGCCGCGCGGAAAATCGAGGATCCGCTGAGCGCCCGCGGCATCGTGCTGCTGGGTGCGGGCAAACCTATCGTGCTCTGCGCGGTCGATTGGATCGGCATTTCGAACGAAGGACACGACGCCTGGCGCGAAGCCCTCGCCGCGGCCGCCGGCACCCCCCCGGACCGCGTCGCCGTGCATGCCCTGCACCAACACGACGGCCCCCGCTGTGACTTCGGGGCCGAGGCCCTCCTCGAGCCGCTCGGACTCGGCGGGATCCGGCAGGATTCCGCCTTTTTGCGCGAGACCATCGCACGCAGCGCGGAGTCGTTGAAAAACTCGCTCGGCTCGGCGAGACCGGTGACTCATCTCGGCATCGGCCGCGCCGAAGTGGAGAAGATCGCCTCGAACCGCCGCATCCTTGGTCCCGATGGCAAGGTCGCGATCGCTCGCTCGAGTTCATACCGCATCCCCGAGCCGCTCCTCTCGCGCCTCGTCGAGACCGCGCGCAGCAACGGCTACGAGCTGAGCGCCACCCGCGTCGAGGAAGCCCTCGCCGCCCCCGAGGGCGTCATCGATCCCGAGGTGAAGATGGTGACTTTCTACGAGGGCGACTCCCCCATCGTGTCGCTCAGTTATTATGCGACCCATCCCCAGAGCCACTTCGGACTCGGCGATGTCACGAGCGAATTCGTCGGACTCGCCCGGGCGGAGCTGGAGCGCTCGCGCGACGGAATTCCCCTCATCCATTTCACCGGCGGCGGCGGCAACGTCGCGGCGGGAAAA
>JALRFZ010000054.1 GCA_023253615.1 Verrucomicrobiales bacterium
TCTTCTCCGCTCTGGTGGTTTTGTCAGGGGCCGTCTTGTCATTGCCGGCGCAGGATCGGCCCAATATCGTCTTTGTCGTCACCGACGACCAGGGTTACGGCGATCTGGGGCATACCGGGAATCCCGTGATCCGTACGCCGCACCTCGATGCGCTCGCGGCGGAATCCTCGAAGCTCACCGACTTCCACGTCGCCCCGACCTGCTCCCCGACCCGTGCCGCATTCATCACGGGGCACTGGTCGAACCGCACCGGCGTCTGGCACACCGTGAACGGACGTTCCATGCTGCGCGAGGACGAGGTCACTGTCGCGGAGATCCTGCGAGACGCCGGGTATGCCACCGGCATGTTCGGCAAGTGGCACCTGGGCGACAATTTTCCCTACCGGCCCGAGGACCGGGGTTTCACCGAGGTCTACCGCCACGGTGGCGGTGGCGTGGGGCAGACGCCCGATCTCTGGGACAACGCCTATTTCGACGGGCGTTATTTCCACAACGGGAAGATCGTCGAGGCGGAGGGATTCTGCACCGACGTCTTCTTCGACCAGGCCCGGCGCTTCATCCGCGAGCGTGCCGCGGAGAAACAGCCCTTCTTCGCCTGGATCGCGACCAACGCCCCCCACAGCCCCTATCATGCCCCCCAAAACTACCTCGACGTCTATGAGGGACAGGATCCCGTGATCGCCGCCTTCTACGGGATGATCACGAACATCGACGACAATGTCGGAGCGACCCGCGAGCTGCTCCGCGAGCTTGGGATCGAGAAAAACACCCTCTTCCTCTTCACCACCGACAACGGAACTTCTTCGGGCGCGAAGGTCTTCAACGCCGGCATGCGGGGTGCGAAGGGCAGTGAGTACGACGGCGGCCACCGCGTCCCCTTCATTGCCCACTGGCCCGCCGCAGGATGGAACCGGAAACATGTCGATGACACCCTCGCGCATGCCGTCGACCTCGCACCCACCCTGCTCGAAATCGCCGGGGTGAAGAAGCCGGAGCAGGTGACGTTCGACGGAATCTCCATTCGTTCCCTCCTCGATCCGAAGGCGGACCGTACCGCCTGGCCGCATGAGCGGATGATCGTGACCGATTCCCAGCGCGTCCGCGATCCGATCAAGTGGAAACAGACCGCGGTGATGTCGGGGAAATGGCGGCTCATCAACGGGAAGGAGCTCTACGATATCGCCACCGATCCCGGGCAGCAGCGCAATCTCTTCGCGGAGCACCCCGAACGCGTCTCGGCCATGACCACCTTCTACGACGCCTGGTGGGCCGAATTGGAACCGACCTTCGCCCGGACCACGGAGATTTACCTCGGCCATCCCGATCATCCCGTGGTTAGCCTCACCGGACACGACTGGATCCAGGAGGAACTGCCTCCTTGGAACCAGCAGCACATCCGCGAGGGCGACGGTTATGCCCTCGCCCCGAAGAAGGCGGTCAAGGGCAGGAAAGCCGTGCCCGCTTCGGAGGATCCTCCCAAGTCCGTCCATCGCGGGCACTGGGCGGTGAAGGCCGTCACGTCCGGCCGCTACACCATCAGCCTGCGCCGCTGGCCGGCCGAGGCGGATCATCCCATTACCGCCGGATTGCCGCCCGGAGACGATGTGCCGGGAGCGACCAAGGCCTTCCGCGCCCGTCCTGGTCTCGCCATCGCCGTCGTTTCCGCGACGATGCGGCTCGATGGGACAGAGCTCGGAACCCTGCCGGTTCCCGAGGGTGCCACCCACGTGGATTTCGAGATTGATCTCACGGAAGGCACGCACCAACTCGCGCCTGTCTTCATTGACGCGAAGGGCAACGAGATCGGCGCCTACTACGCCATCGTCACCAAGAAATCCTGAACCCCATCCTCGGATGAAACCCTCTTGGATCGCGCACCTGACCCTCTTGGCTTGCCTCTTTGCGGGGTCCTTTTCCACCAACGCCGACGCGAAGCCGAATCTCGTCGTCCTCCTCGCCGACGATCTCGGCTGGAAGGACATCGGCTGCTACGGAGGGTCGGTGAAAACGCCGGCGCTCGATGCCCTCGCCGCGGGCGGGACGCGCTTCACCGACTTCTACTCGGGCTGCGCGGTTTGTTCGCCCTCGCGGGCGACCCTCCTGACCGGACGTCACCACATCCGCACCGGCGTCTACTCGTGGATCAGCGACGCGGGGCATCGCTCCCATCTCCTCGAGCGCGAAACCACCCTCGCCGAGTTGCTCAAGGCGCAGGGTTACGCCACCGCCCACGTCGGCAAATGGCACCTCGGTCTGCCCACGGAGAATTTCGCCAAACCGACTCCGGATCAACACGGATTCGACCACTGGTTCGCCACCTGGAACAACGCCGAGCCGAGTCATCGCAATCCCGCGACCTTCATCCGCAATGGCGAGCCGGTAGGGGAGATCGAGGGATACTCCTGCCAGATCGTCGTCGATGAGGCGATCCGCTGGCTCGACGCGGGGAAGGGGAAAGAGCAGCCTTTTTTCCTCAACGTCTGGTTCCACGAACCCCACGCGCCCATTGCCGCGCCGGACGAGATCGTCGCGGACTACGGCGAGGTGAAGAACAAGAACGCGATCTACTCCGGCACGATAGCCAACACCGACCGCGCCATCGCCCGTCTCCTCGCGAAGGTGAGGGAGCTCGCTCCCGCCGAAGATACGATGGTCGTTTATTTCTCCGACAACGGCAGCTACCTGCGCGACCGGGTCGGTCATCTCCGCGGCGCCAAAGGCACGAACTGGGATGGCGGCATCCGCGTGCCGGGCATCTTCTCCTGGCCGGGCAAAGTCGCGGCCGGAAAGGTCGAGGCCACGCCCGCGGGTCACGTCGATCTCCTGCCGACGGTGTGTGGTCTCTTCGAGTTCGAGCCGCCCGCCGGCGTCCATCTCGACGGCTCCGACCTGGCCCCGCTGCTCGATCCGGCATCGGGACGCGGATTCGTCCGTCATCAGCCGCTTTTCTGGCACCTCCAGAAGTCGCGACCCATCGTCGCCCTTCGGGACGGGCGTTGGTCCCTCACCGCCGATCCGGACTACGAGCTCTCCACCGACAATCTGTTCCGGGAAGAGTGGATTCCGGCGATCAAGGCCGGTGGATACACGAACTGGCAGCTCTTCGACCTGGAGGCGGATCCCTCGCAGGAGACCAACGTCGCCGCGGAGCATCCCGAGGTCCTGACAAAGCTCCAAACCAAGCTCCTCGAGATCAACGCCAGCGTCATGGCCGACGGGGCGGATTGGCACCTGCCATCGAAACCCTGACATGAACGCCTGGATGAAACGAACCCTCGCCGCCGCCCTCATCGCGGTCTTTTCTCCGATCCTGCCGGAGGTCTCCGCCGCGGAGAAACCGAACCTCATCTTCGTAATGGCCGACGACATGGGCTGGGGGCAGACGGGCTACCGGAATCATCCGCTCCTCAAGACGCCGAACCTCGACGCGATGGCGGCGAACGGACTGCGCTTCGATCGTTTTTATGCGGGCGGTCCGGTCTGTTCGCCGACGCGTGCCTCGGTGCTGACGGGACGCTCCCACGACCGCACCGGCGTGTTGAGCCACGGCTACGCGCTGCGCTTGCAGGAAAAGACGATCGCCCGGGCGCTCCGGTCCGCCGGCTATGTGACGGGGCACTTCGGCAAATGGCATCTCAATGGTCTCCGCGGGCCGGGCGCTCCGGTGCTCGCCGATGATCCCCGCGGTCCGGGTGCCTTCGGCTTTGATGAATGGGTCTCGGCGACGAACTTTTTCGACCAGGACCCGCTCCTCGGCCGGATGGGGGAGATCGAGTCCTTCTCCGGCGATTCCTCCGAGATCGCCGTGGACGAGGCCGTGAAGTTCCTCGATCGGCACCGCGCCGGCACCAAGCCGATGTTCGCGGTGATCTGGTATGGATCGCCCCACAGCCCCTTCAGGGCTACCGACGCCGACCGCGCGCCTTTCGCCCATCTCGATCCCGAGTCGGCGGATCACTATGGCGAACTCGTCGCGATGGACCGCAGCATCGGCACGCTCCGCGCGAAGCTGCGCGAGTTCGGCATCGAGCGCGACACCTTGCTCGTCTTTTGCAGCGACAACGGCGGGCTGCCCAAGATCACGCCGGAGACCGTGGGCGGCTTGCGGGGCTTCAAGGGCAGCGTCTACGAGGGCGGACTCCGCGTCCCCGGCATCTTCGAATGGCCGGGCACGATCACACCCCGTGTCACCGATCATCCGGGTTGCGTCATGGATTTGTTCCCCACGGTGGTGGATGTGTCAGGATTGCCGGAGGACGTCCTGATCGACCCGGTCGACGGAATCAGCCTGCGTCCGCTTTTCGCCGGAGGCACCGATGCGCCCGGGGAGCGCGCCGCACCCATCGGCTTCCGCTACAACCGGATGCGGGCGCTGATCGACGACCGCTACAAGCTGCTCACGACCGATCAAACCCAGGGCAGATACGAACTTTTCGATCTCCGCGCCGATCCATCGGAGACAAAAGACCTCGCCGCGAGCGAACCCGAAATCTTCGCGAAGATGCTGGAACAGCTCCGCGCCTGGGACGCGACGATGGAGGCGAGTTTCGCCGGGCAGGATTATCCGGAAGGCAAACTGGCAACACCCGATCCCGAACCGGTGGCCTGGTATGAAACCGATCGTTACCGCGCCTACGAGGCGGAATGGAAATCGCGGCCCGAGTTCCGTCGTTATTACGAGGGTGGCAAGGGTGGCAAGGGCAGGAAGTCGCGGGAATGAAGGGTCTGGCTTGCGGCTTCCTCGTTGCCTGCCTTCTTGCGGGGGAGATCCTCGCCGGGTCTCCTCCTCCCCTCGTCTTCTACAGCAACGACACCACCCACATCACCTCCTGCGAGACGCCTTGGCGGAATGTCAGGGACGGGTTCCGGGACGAACATCTCCGTGCCTCGATCCGCGAGGCCGCCGGAGTCGATGCGCATCTCCTCCAGCCGGGCCTCGGCTGGATCCCCTGGTGGCAGTCGCGGATCTGCTCCCCCGTCGATCATTACCAGACCTTTCTCGGGGAGTTCGGCATCAACAGACCCAACGCCTACGGACGTTACCTTCTCGCCGGTGGTGATTTGGTCAGGACCTTTGTCGAGGAATGCCGTGCGATGGGTGTGAAGGCGATCGTCTCCTATCGCGTCAATGACGGTCATCATGTCCGCGAGCTGGCCAAGGCGCTCGAGGAAGGGAAACCCTCGCAGGGCATGTCGCGGTTTTATTGGGAGAACTACGAGCGTTTCCGCATCGGACCCGACACGGCCGACTGGAGCCAGGGTGTCTTCGACTGGGGCCATCCCGAGGTGCCGGCCGAGAAACTCGCCCTCATCCGCGAACTCATCGAAACCTATCCGCTCGACGGGATCGAACTCGATTTCCTGCGGCACTGGGTCCGCTTTGCTCCCGAACGCACGCCTCTCGAGCAACGCCGCGCCATCACGACCGCCTTCGTGCGCGAGGTCCGCGCGGCTCTCGATGCCGCCGGGGCGAAGGATGGTCGCGAGCGATCGCTCTGCCTTCGCGTGCCGGCGATCGTGGCTCTTCACGACGAGCAGGGCATCCATCTGCCCGATCTCGCCGCGGCCGGTGTGGACGTGGTGACGCTCTCGTGGAGCTACTTCACCCTGCAGGATGACTCGGTCCGCAAGGTGAAGGCGCTCATTCCCGGCACGTCCGTCCTCGTCGAGATGACCCACACCACGCTGACGGGCAAAGCCCTCGGCGGCAGCGGCACGCAGCCCTACCTGCGCACCACCGATGAGCAGTTTCACACCACCGCGCACCTCGCCTACGAGCAGGGTGCCGATGGCGTCAGCCTCTTCAACTTTCCCTACTACCGCGCCCACGTCATCCCGGAGATCGGGCCGTTCGACGAGCCGCCTTTTCATGTCCTGCCGAAGTTGCGGGATCGTGAATTCGTCGCCAGGCAGCCGCATTGCTATTTCCTGACCGCCGCGCGGAGGGATGTCGCCCTGCGCGATCTGCCCTTGCCCGCGCTGGTGCAGCGGAATCAGCCGCAGACCTTCACGATGGAGATGGCACCGACGGTTGGCGTCCATCGCGACGGGCTCCTGCGCCTGCGGTCCGACGAGTCCATCGCCGACCGGGTCATTGAGGTGAAGTTGAACGGAACGCGACTCGAGCCCGCACCCTTCACCGCGAAATCGCTGCCGCACCGCTACGAAGCCTGGCTCGGCACGGAGGAGGACTCGCGTTGTTTTCACTGCCCGATCGGTTTGATCCGGCAAGGGAACAACGGGATCGAAGTGACCGTGCGGGAGGGCATCCGCATGCGGGTGATCTATCTCGAAGTGGCGCTGCCGACGGAACCGGGATGAAGCCTTGGCGGTATCTTGACATCCATCGCGCAAAAGGTTCCGATAGGCCGATGAATCCCCGCATCGTTTCTCTTTTCGTCGGCGCTCTGGCGCTTGCCCAATCCGTGGTCGCCGCGGACCGGCCGAACTTCGTCGTTTTCCTCATCGACGACATGGGCATCATGGATACCTCGGTGCCCTTTCTCACCGGTGAAGACGGCACACCAAAACGTTATCCCTTGAACGATTTCTACCGCACGCCCTCGATGGAGCGGCTCGCGGGGCAGGGGATCCGCTTCAACCAATTCTACGCGATGAGCGTCTGCTCTCCGACCCGCATCTCGATCCTCACGGGGCAGAATGCGGCGCGTCATGGTGCGACCAACTGGATCAATCCCGACAACAACAACGCCGGTCCCCAGGGTGCTCCCGATTGGGATTGGGAGGGGCTGGCTCCCGGAGACACCACCCTCGCGGGACTCCTCGGCGCGGGCGGATACCGCACCGTCCACGTCGGCAAGGGACACTTCGCACCCCGCGCGCTGCCCGGGGCCGATCCCTCGAAGATCGGATTCGACCGCAACATCGCGGGGGCTTCCTTCGGTGCGCCGGGCAGCTACTTTGGGGAAAAGAATTACGGTGGCCTCGGGAAACGCACCCATCATGCCGTGCCCGGACTGGAGAAATACCATGGCACCGACACCTTCCTGACCGAGGCACTCACGATCGAGGCGAATGCGGCCCTGAAGGAGGCGGCCCGTTCGGGCGATCCTTTTTTCCTCTACTTCGCCCACTACGCCGTTCACTCTCCCTTCGATTCCGATCCGCGTTTCGCGGCCAATTACAAGGACTCCGGCAAGCCCGCCGCAGCGCAGGCCTTTGCCACCCTCGTCGAGGGCATGGACAAATCGCTCGGCGATGTGCTCGACCATCTCGAAGCCATCGGCGAGGCGGAGGACACGCTCGTGATCTTCCTCGGCGACAATGGCTCCGACGCCCCGCTCGGCAACCAGCACGAGGTCGCCTGCGCCGCACCGCTCCGCGGAAAGAAAGGTGCCCATTACGAGGGCGGCATGCGGGTGCCGTTCATCGCCGCCTGGGCGAAAGTGAATCCTGACAATCCTCTCCAAAAGGCCCTGCCCATTCCGGCGGGTGCGATCCAGCCGCAGGTCGCGAATGTCACGGATCTTTTCCCGACCCTGTTGCAACTCGCGGGAGTCGCCAATCCCCCGGGCCATGCCGTTGACGGACATCCGCTCCAGACGCTGCTCACCGGCGACGCGGACGATTCCCGTCCCCGGCAATTCCTGATGCACTATCCGCACGGGCCGCATCGCAGCAATTACTTCACGGTCTGGCGCGACGGTGATTGGAAGGTGATCTACCACTACCTGCCCGATGTGCCGACGCACGGCGACCTGATCCAGTCGGGCGGGGCGCGCTATCAGCTTTTCAATCTCGCGAAGGATCCCTTCGAGCAGAACGATCTCGCCACCAGCGAGCCGGCGGAACTTCGCCGGATGATGGAGGGGCTCATCGCGCGGACGGAGGCGCATGTGGCACGTTATCCGCTTTCGGATGACGGGAAGACCCGTTTGAAGCCCGTGCTCCCTTGAGCCGGGATGGGGATTCCAGCGTCGGTCGCGAACTCGCCCTCTCCATGGATATCCTGCTCATCGCCATCGCCTTCCTCTTCGGTCTGGTGGCGCGACAGTTCCGTCTCCCTCCCCTTGTCGGATTCCTCGTCGCGGGTTTCGTCCTCCAGGCTCTGGGAAAACAAGGCGGCGAGACGCTTCGGGCCGTCTCCGATCTCGGCGTCACCCTCCTGCTGTTCAGCATCGGTCTGAAGCTGAAGGTGCGCGGCCTGATGCGTCCCGAGATCTGGGGGACCACCACCCTGCACACCGGTTTCGTCGTGCTTCTCTTCGCTCCGGTGCTCTACCTTGCCGCGGCGTGGCTCGCACCCGATCCCGGACTCGATTGGAAGACGGCCTTCCTGCTCGCTTTCGCGCTGAGCTTTTCCAGCACGGTCTTCGCGGTGAAGGCGCTTGATGAGAACGGCGACCTCGGGGCGGCCCACGGACGCGTCGCCATCGGCATCCTCGTGATGCAGGACGTCTTCGCCGTGCTCTTTCTCACCGCTTCCACCGGGAAGATTCCCTCGCTCTGGGCCCTGCTTGCCATTCCCGTGCTCCTCATCGCGCGTCCTCTCTTCGGCTGGATCGTGAACCGCTCCGGGCACGGGGAGTTGCTCACGCTCTGCGGGCTCTTCTTCGCCCTCGTCATCGGAGCGCGGGTCTTTGATGTCGTCGGATTGAAAGCGGATCTCGGGGCGCTCTTCGTCGGAGTGCTCGTCGGAGCGCATCCGCGCGCGGGCGAGTTGAAAAAGTCGCTCAACGACATCACCGACCTGCTTCTGGTTGGTTTTTTCCTCCAGATCGGCCTCGAGGGCGCGTTGAGCTGGCAAGGGCTCGCGTGGTCATTGCTCATCCTCGTTCTCCTCCCGCTCAAGAGTATCGCTTTCTTCGGCTTGCTGACCCGGTTCCGGCTGCGGGCGCGCACGTCCTGGATGGCTGCGGCATCGCTCTCGACCTACAGCGAGTTCGGTCTCATCGTCATGGCTCTGGGAGTGGCGCAGGGTTGGATCGGGGCGGAATGGCTCGTGGCCGTCGCCCTCGCTCTTTCCTTCAGTTTTCTCGCCGCCGCTCCCCTCAATCGCCGCGCCGAACCGCTCTACGATTCGATCAGCGATCCCCTGAAGCGCTGGGAAATCAAGTGCCCGCACGAAGACGACCTGCCGGCGCTGGGCAAAGGCGAGCGGGTCGCCGTCTTCGGCATGGGGCGCGTCGGACTGGCCGTCTATCATGCCCTCGAGAGCCGTTTTCCCGGTCTGGTCATCGGCTTCGACCGCGATCCAACGGCCGTCGCCGGACACCTGGCCCTCGAGCGCAACGTGAAGCTCGCCGACGCGACTGACTCCGATTTCTGGGAGACGGTCTGTCCCTGCGACGGGCTCGATCTGGCGGTGCTTGCGATGCCCACCCACGCGGCCAACGTCCATGCCGTCGAGACGCTGAGGAGGCATGGCTTCAAAGGGGTGGTGGCGGTCGCCGGGAAGTATACCGAAGACATCCGCGAGCTGCGCCGGCTCGGCGTCGACACCGCCTTCGACCTTTATTCCAAAGCCGGCTCCAGCTTCGCGGGACACGTCATCAGTGTCTTCACCCAGCAGCGTCCCGACCTCGCGAAGGAATGGCGCACCGTGCTCGACGGGGATTGAGCAATGCCGCGATCCGGCACCCAGCGGTTGCTTGACCTGGATCCTTCCAAACCCAACCCTGTCACATCCCCGGTTCAACCCTCTTGGCTCATGCATCGCACCCTCTTGCCCCTGCTCGCCCTCGCCGCGACCTCCCTGCCTCTCGCGGCGGAGGTGAAACCGAATTTCATCGTCATCTTCTGCGACGATCTCGGTTACGGCGATCTCTCCACCTTCGGCCACCCTAACGTTCGCACCCCGAATCTCGACCGTCTCGCCGCGGAGGGGCAGAAGTGGACGAGTTTCTACGCCGCCGACAACGTCTGCACCCCGAGCCGCGCCGGGCTGCTCACCGGACGTCTGCCCATCCGCAGCGGGATGGCCTCTGACCAGCACCGCGTCCTTTTCCCCGACTCCACCGGCGGATTGCCGGCCTCCGAGGTGACGATCCCCGAGGCCCTGAAGGAACTGGGCTATGCCACCGCCTGCATCGGCAAGTGGCACCTCGGACACCTGCCGCAGCACCTGCCGACCCGCCACGGCTTCGACAGCTATTTCGGCATTCCCTATTCGAACGACATGAACCGCCTCGACAAGAAGACGAGCCAGATCGTCCTCGCCGAGCAGGAGAGTTTCGCGGCCTACGACGTGCCCCTCATCCGCGGTGAGGAGGAGATCGAGCGTCCCGCCGACCAGCGTACCATCACGAAGCGCTACACCGTGGAGTCGGTGAAAAAAATCCGCGAGCTGAAAGACGGTC
>JALRFZ010000171.1 GCA_023253615.1 Verrucomicrobiales bacterium
GCAGATGAAGGAATGGACGCCGAACAGCCGCTACGGCGGCCATGCCTTCGGCGCGGGCGCGTTCCCGGCCTTCCTCGCCGCTCGCGAGACGCTGCTGCCGTGGATCGCCGAGTATTCGCCCTATGCGCTCGTCAGCAAGGACGATCCGCCGATCTACCTGATCTACGGCGCCCCGCCCGCGCTCGGGCAGGAGCAGCGTGATCCCACCCACACCGCGAACTTCGGGGTGAAACTCCAGGAATATTGCGCCGCCCTCGGCGTCCCCTGTGAACTGCAATATCCGGGGGCCACGAACGCACCCCACGCCACGCCGACCGACTTCCTCATCGCCACGCTGAAGGCGGCGAAGCCGTCGGAATGAACCGATGCCGCATCTTCTGAACGACCGAATTCTCCCCTGCGATTGAATCGATTTTTGATTCCCCGATCTCAACCCCCACCCATGAAAGCGATCCCACTCTTCCTCACTCTCGTTCTTGCCACGGCCGCGCGCGCCGAGGTCACCCTGCCCGCGACGTTTTCGGACCACATGATTCTCCAAGCCGGTGCCGCGGTTCCGGTGTGGGGCTGGGCGGCGCCGGGTGAGGAAGTCACGGTGTCGATCGCCGGCCAGACGAAGTCCGCAAAGGCCGATGACAAGGGCGAGTGGCGCGTGAAGCTCGATCCGCTGAAGTCCGGCGAGAGCACCGGGATGACGGTGAAGGGCGGCAACACGATCACGATCCAGGACGTGCTCGTCGGCGAAGTGTGGCTGTGCTCGGGCCAGTCGAATATGGCGTGGACGGTGGGCCGGCTGCGCTCCTTCAAGGACGAGCAGTCCACCGCGAACCATCCGCAGCTCCGCATGTTCGTGGAGAGTTCCGGCGGTGCGGGCGAGGGCAACCAGAAGCCGCGGGGCGGGTGGAAACTCTGCACCCCGGAGAACTTGGCCAACTTCAGCGCCACCGCGTATTTCTTCGGCCGACATCTCCACGGCGAGCTGAAACAGCCCGTGGGTCTCCTCGTCTCCGCCGTGGGCGGCACCCCGATCCAGAACTGGATCAGTCCGGAGTCCCAGCGCACCCACCCGGAAATGGCGAAGGCCTTCACCGCGCTGGACAACACGATGAAGACGTGGACGCCCGAGCGCGCGAAGGAGATCCACGCCCGCCAGCTCGAAGCCTGGCAGAAGCAGGCCGACGAAGCCAAGGCCGCGGGCAAGGCGGCCCCGCCGAAACCCGCGCCCAATCCTGATCCCCGCTCCCGCGCCCCCGGCAACCTTTTCAACGGCAAGATCGCCCCGCTGGCCGGCTATGCCATCAAGGGCGCGATCTGGTACCAGGGCGAGTCGAACGCCTTCACCGTCGATGGCGGCAAGTTCTACGCGGAACAGTTGCCCCTCCTCGTGAAGGACTGGCGCGGGTACTGGGGACAGGGCGACTTCCCCTTCGCGTGGGTGCAGCTCCCGAACTTCCACAACGAGCGCTTCCTCGGCTGGTGCGAGGTGCGCGAATCGATGCTGAAGTCGCTCTCCGTGCCCAACACCGGGATGGCGATCTGCCTCGATCTCGGAGACCCGAAGGACATCCACCCGCAGAACAAGCAGGAGGTCGGGCGCCGGCTCGGTCTGTGGGCCCTCGCGAAGGTCTACGGCCGCGGGATCGAATGGAGCGGACCCCTTCCGAAGTCGCAGCAGTTTGAAGGCGGCGCCGCGATCTGCACCTTCGAGCACGCCGAGGGGCTGAAGGCGCGCGAAGACCGGATCGAAGGCTTCGAACTCGCCGGGGCCGACCGCGTTTTCCATCCCGCCACCGCGGTGATCGAATCCGGCAAGGTCCTCGTGACCTCCCCGGCCGTCAGCGCTCCGGTCGCGGTCCGCTACGCGTGGAAAGACGATCCCCAGGCCAGTCTCGTGAATGGCGCAGGACTGCCGGCCTCTCCGTTCCGCAGCGATACGTGGTGAGTCGGCGGAATCGTGCGGCCATCGCGGCCAAACGCCGTCCGCCTCCGGACCAGACCCTGTCCTGTCATGAACCATACCCTGTCGATCCGTCTCCTGGCGTTCCTCTTTCTCGCGCCCGCGCTTGATGCCGCCGATGAGACCGGCGCGCGAAAGGCGACCGCGCCCGATTTTCATCCGGGACCGCAATACGCGGACGCCCTCCGCATGCATCAGGGCATCCCCAGCATCGAACGGGCGAAGAACGGCCGGCTTTGGGTGGCTTGGTACGGGGGCGGACTGGGCGAAGATCAGCACAACTATGTGATGTTGGCGACCAGTGGCGATGACGGACGTTCCTGGTCGCCGGTGAAGCTGGTCATCGACCCGGATGGAAGCGGACCGGTGCGGGCCTTCGACCCCTGCCTCTGGCACGATCCGCAGGGGCGCTTGTGGCTCTTCTGGGGGCAGAAGGACAGCGCCTCGATGCATCTCTTCTCGATCATGACCGAGGACGCGTCGGTGGAAGATCCGGTGTGGTCTCAGCCGCGCCATCTCAGTGCGGGCGTGATGCTGAACAAGCCCACCGTCCTCGGTTCCGGCGAATGGCTCATGCCCACCTGCGTCTGGCGCGACGAACGCAGCTCGCGCATCCTGCGGTCCACCGACCACGGGGCCACCTTCGAGGAGTTCGGCAGCGCGACGATCCCGAGATACGAAGACCGCAACGGCGATGAAAACATGATCGTCGAGCGCCGGGACGGCACGCTGTGGATGCTGGTGCGGACCGGCTACGGACTGGGCGAATCGTTTTCCAAGGATCGCGGCAAGACCTGGACGGACGTCGCGCCCTCGGCGATCCGGCACGCGGAGTCGCGTTTTTTCATCCGCCGTCTCGCGAGCGGACGACTGCTGATGGTGCGGCACGCGGGCACGGCGCGATCGCACCTCACCGCCTATCTCTCGGAGGACGACGGGGTCACCTGGAGCGACGGCCTGCTCATCGACGAGCGTGGCGGCGTTTCCTATCCCGATGCGATCGAAGGGCCGCCCGGCGAGATCCGACTCGTCCACGACTACAACCGCAAGTCCGCGGAAAAGCAGATCCTCATGACCGTCTTCCGCGAGGACGACGTGCGTCGCGGTGCTTTCGACGGACAGGCACGGCAGCGCATCGTCGTGAACCAGGCCACGGGGAGGAATCCCGTCACCCAGCCCTACGACGTGGCCGTTTTCGGTGCCACGCCGTCGGGCATCGCGGCGGCGATCGCGGCGAAGCGTTCCGGCATCGCGCATGTGGTGCTCGCGGATCCGTCGGCTCATGTCGGCGGCCGCTTTGCCGAGACGATCGGATTTGGCGAAGTTGATCGCATGAAGCCCGAGAGTGTCGGGGGTCTGTGGACCGAACTGCGCGCGAAGGTGGATGCCCACTATGGCAAGACGACCGGCACGCCCGAGCCGCACGTGATGGAGCGGATCCTGGGCGATTGGCTGAAGGCCGAGGGCGTCGTTTTCGCGGACCGGTTCCAGCCGGTGCGCGCCGACAAGGAAGGTGCGAGACTCGTGCGGGTCTATTCCGATTGGAGGGGCCGCATCGAGGCGCCGGTCTTCATCGACGCGACCTACTACGGCGATCTCCTGCCGGTGGCGGGCGTGAGTTTCACGATCGGACGCGAATCCCGCGCGCGGTATGGCGAATCCCTCGCCGGCGTGCTGCTGAAACTGGTCGATCCGCCCGGACCCATCGACATTCCCGTGATGAGCAGTCCCATCAGCGGTCTCGCGGCGGATGGCAAAACCCTGTTGCCCCATGTGCAGGGGCTCACCACCGAGGTGCGCGAGGGCGATGGTGACACGCATCTGCAATGCGCCAACCTTTACGCCTGTCTCACCAAGGACCCCGCCAAACGCGTGGAGCTCACCAAGCCCGCGACCTACGATCCCGCCGAGTTCGAACTGCTGCGGCGCGAGATCGCCCGTCTCGGAGCGGAGGCGAAATTCGGTTTCGGCGGGGGCGTGCCGGGTGACAAGGCCAAGATGAACGATGGCGTGAACTACCTGCTCCACTGGGGGCTCGCGGGCGGGGCGGACGACTACCCCGCGGCCTCGCCGAAGGAGCGCCGCCGGATCTGGGAGACGCATCGCGACTACACCCACCGCTTGCTCTGGTTCCTGCGCACCGATCCCTCCGTGCCGGAATCCATCCGGCAAAACATCCAGCAGTGGGGCCTTCCGAAGGATGAATTCACCGACAACGGCCACTGGCCCTACGATCTCTATGCCCGCGAGGGCCGCCGCTTCATCGGGGATTTCGTCATGACCCAGCGCGATCTCTTCGACGACCTCGGCAAGCCCGATGCGATCGCCCTCGGCAGCTTTCCGGTGGACTCGCACGTCGTGCGCCGTCTCGCCACTCCGGATGG
>JALRFZ010000339.1 GCA_023253615.1 Verrucomicrobiales bacterium
GGTCTTCCAGAAGGCCCGGGTCATCCAGCAGGTCGGGAACCAGGCCGTGCATCACTCCCGCCCGGTGCGCCCGTTCGACGCACTGCAGGCGGTGAAGGAGCTGCACCACTTCTGCCATTGGCTGGTCCGCACCTACACCCCGGCGGTCTCGCGTGCCGGCGCGTCCTGGTCGGATGACAAGGTGCCCCGTGCTCCCGACTCGACCCGGGTCGTGCCGCGCGAGGAGCTGGAGGCGCTCGAGACCCGTCTCGCGGCCCAGCAAGCGGAAACTCTCAAACGCCAGCAGGAACGCGATGCGCTCGATGCGGAATTGCAGGCCCTGCGGATCCAGATCGCCGACATCCGCGCTGCCTCCGAGGCGCGACCGGATCCGCACGACTATTCCGAGGCGGAAACCCGTCGTTACCTCATCGATCTCGAGCTACATCGCGCGGGGTGGCCGCTCGACCGCACCCGCGACCGCGAATACCCCCTCTCGGGAATGCCGAATGGAGCCGGCACGGGATACGCCGATTACGTGCTCTGGGGGGACGACGGCAAGCCGCTCGGGGTGGTCGAGGCGAAGAAATCGACCGTCGATCCGGCCGTGGGCCAACAGCAGGCGAAGCTCTATGCCGACTGCCTCGAGGCGATGCACGGCCAGCGCCCCATCATCTTCTACACGAACGGCTACGAGACCTGGATCTGGGACGACCAGGTCTACCCTCCGCGCCGGGTCGCGGGTTTCTACAAGAAGGACGAACTCACCACCCTGATCCGCCGGCGGGAGCAACGCGAGGCCCTCGACGTCGGTCAGCTCAGCACGACGATCATCGAACGCTACTACCAGAAACGATCCATCGGGAGCATCTACGAACATTTCACAAAGGCCCGGCGCAAGGCCCTCCTCGTGATGGCCACGGGTACGGGGAAGACGCGCACCGCCATCGCCCTCGTCGACGGACTGCAAAAGGCCAACTGGGTGAAGCGCGCTCTTTTCCTCGCCGACCGGATTTCCCTCGTGAACCAGGCGGCCAACGCCTTCAAGGTCCACCTGCCTTCGGCCAGTCCGGTGAATCTCGTCACCGACAAGGAGACCGAGGGGCGTGTCTACGTCTGCACCTACCCGACGATGATGGGCTTGATCGACGAGACGAAGGGGAACGAGGCCCGCTTCGGCGTGGGGCATTTCGACCTCATCATCATCGATGAAGCGCACCGGTCGGTTTACCAGCGATATGGCGAGATCTTCCGCTACTTCGACTCGCTCCTCGTCGGCCTTACCGCGACCCCGCGCGAGCAGGTCGACCGGAATACCTACGAACTCTTCGACCTGGAGCCGGGGGTGCCCACCGACGCCTACGAGCTGGAGCAGGCGGTCAAGGACGGCTTCCTCGTGCCGCCGCGGGTCGAGCAGGTGGACCTGAAATTCCCAAAGGACGGGATCGACTACGATTCACTGCCCGAGGAGGAGAAAGCCCAATGGGAGGCCCTCGACTGGGGCGACGACGTGGAAGAGCGAGGCCTGCCCTCCCGGGTGAACTCCGCCGCGATCAACAGTTGGCTTTTCAACAAGGACACGGTCGACAAGGTGCTCCAACATCTCATGACCCACGGGCACAAAGTGGAAGGAGGCGACCGGCTCGGCAAGACGATCATTTTCGCCCGGAACCACGAGCATGCGAAGTTCATCGAAGAGCGTTTCAATCACCACTATCCGCACTATGCGGGGCACTTCGCCCGGGTCATCGACAACTACGCGAAATATCCGCAGAGCCTGATCGACGACTTCTCCCAGCGCGACAAAGCGCCCCACATCGCGATCTCGGTGGACATGCTCGATACCGGGATCGATGTGCCCGAAGTCGTGAACCTGGTCTTTTTCAAGCCGGTCTATTCGAGGATCAAATTCTGGCAGATGATCGGCCGGGGAACGCGACTCTGCCGCAACCTCTACGGGCCGGACCTGGACAAGGAAGACTTCCGGGTCTTCGACTTTTGCTTCAACTTCGACTTCTTCCGGGAGAACCCGAAGGGCATCGAAGCCGATGGCAGCGCTCCACTGGGCACGCGTTTGTTCCAAGCCCGGGTTCGCCTCCTCGGTCACCTCCAGGCCTCGCCCAAGCTGGATCCCGATCACGCGGTCCGCCAGGCGGTGAAGGAGGTCCTGCATCGCGAGGTCGCGGGCATGAAGCCGGAAAACTTCCTCGTCCGCCTCCACCTCGAAGCGGTGGAACGCTTCCAGTCCGTCGCCGCTTGGGAACACCTCGACGAGGGCGCCCGTGAAACCCTGAACCGCGAGGTCGCGGGTCTGCCGAGCGACCTGCCCACCGACGACATCGAATCCCGCCTCTTCGACCTGACGGCCCTGCGCCTGCAGCTTGCCCTCGCCGAGTCGGATGGGGCGACATTCGAAGCCCACCGCAAGCGGGTCGTCGAGATCGCGTCGCTGCTGGAGGAAAAAACGGCGATCCCCGCGGTGGCGGAACAGCTCGCCTACCTCATGGCGATTCAGGAAACGGAGTTCTGGGAAGGAGTCGGATTGGTGGAACTCGAGAAATTGCGCCTCCGCCTGCGGGGCCTCGTCCCCTTCATCGACCGGAAAAAGAGAAAGGTGGTCTACACGGATTTCGAGGATGAGATCCTCCAAATCCGGCCGGAGACGGTCTTCGAAGTGCCGAAAATGACGGGTGCCCGGTTTCAAAAGAAGGTCGAGGCTTACCTGAAGTCCCATCTGGATGATCTTGTGATCCACAAACTCCGGACGAACGTCTCCCTCACCGCGCTGGATCTGCAACAGCTGGAGTCGACTTTGGCGGCCATCGGCGAGGAGGATGGGGCCGAGTTGCTCTCAGGGCTGCTTGTCAGAAGCCAGGCACCTTCCCTGGTGCATTTCGTGCGCGGGCTCGTCGGATTCGACCGGGCGGCGGCACAGGCTGCCTTTTCGCGATTTCTCGAAGACCGCAGCCTCACACCGGCCCAGATCCGCTTTATCGAACTGATCATCGATCAGCTCACGGCCCGCGGTGTAATCGAATCCGCGGCTCTCTATGAATCGCCGTTCAGCAACCTCCATTCCGGTGGACCCGAGGGCGTTTTTGGTGGTAACGAGAGAGTGATCGAGGGAATCTTTGAAACGCTGGAATCCTTGATTCCGATCGTGGCGTCGGAGGTGGGGTGACTTGCGGCATCACGCCCTCCCTCTCACCCCGCCCACTCCCGCCGCATCCACTCCAACCCCTGCCGGTTGTTCGCCTCCTCTTCGGCGATCACCGCTTCAAGCGGCTTTCCCGCCACTTTCGGCACTTCGCCTTTCGGCGGATTTGCTTTCACCCGCGCCATGGCCGCGTCCAGATGCGTTTCCCTCCGCTCCGGAAAGGTCGCGAAATAGGCGTCGGTGAGGCATGGCACCCGCAGCGGATCGCGCGTCGCCATTTCGAGATGGAGGGTGATCGAGGGATTCCGCGCCAACAGACGTGCGACCATCGCCACGAGATCGAGCATCCCCGTCCCGGGACGCACCTCGCTGAGGAGAAATCCCTGCTCCATTGGCTGCAACGCCATGTCCTTGAGATGCACGCTCATCACAAAGGGCGCGAGCGCCCCGATCGTTTCCAACGGATCTTCGAGCAGGGCGAGGTTGTTCCCCGTATCCACGAGCACGCCGACCCATTCGCTGGAGAGTCCGCGCATCAGCTCCGCGAGCTCGGCCGCCGTGTGGTCCTTGTGATTTTCGACCGCAATTTTCAGCCCGTGCCGTCGCGCGACCGGCTCGATGCGCGCGAGGATGCGGCGGGACTCTTCGGCAAAGGCCCGGTAGTCCGGGAGAGTCGAAAAGACTTCGTAGCGGCGTCCTCCCATGAGCACGGCGCGGGCCACCGTGGCTCCGGCCTCGCGGGCGCGGCGCACTTCCTCCTCGAACGTGGCGAGAGCCTGGTCGGATTCCGGCAGACGCACTTCGGCCTCGTAGTTTCCTCCGAGCTCCTCCACCGCCGCCCGCATCGCCGCCGGCGCGATGCCGCGCAGGGGCGTCTGCACGCTGCCGGCGCCGAGGGCACGGGCGTAGCGGTAAAAGGTGAGGGGATCGCGAAACTCCACGAGGGCGCCATCGATTTTTCCTGCTGCCAACGCGCCGACCGCCCGCCAATGCTGATGGCAGGAGAAGGTGCAAATCCCGAGTTGCCGCGGTGGTAGTCCGGTCGCGGCGAGGAGGGAACGCGCCCCCGCGAGCACGGTCGAGGCGAAAAAGGTGCGGCGGATCATGGCGGCGGGAAGACGTCTTTCCGCAACTCTGCGCGAAATGCGGCTTTTTGACGATGGCCTTTTTCCGGGAATGGCCATAGCCTGAAAATTCGCCGATGCTCCCACGAGTCAACCCTCTTGCATGAACTACCTGACCCTCTTCAGTCTCCTCATCGGCCTGCTCCTTCCCGCGCAGGCCGAACTCGCGGGCACGAAACCCAACGTCGTCCTCGTCATCACCGATGACCAGGGCTATCCGGCGATCGGGGCGCACGGCCATCCCTGGTTGAGGACTCCGCACCTCGACGCGCTCCACGGCGAGAGCACCCGCTTCACCCGTTTCCTCGTCGCCCCGACCTGCTCGCCGACGCGCTCCGCGATGATGACGGGCCGCCATCCCGAGAAGAACGGCATCACCCACACCATCCTCGAGCGCGAGCGCATGACGCTCGACGCCACGATCCTGCCGCAGGTGCTGAAGACCGCGGGCTACACCTCGGGCATCTTCGGCAAGTGGCACCTCGGTGACGAGGCCGAATACCAGCCGGAGAAGCGCGGCTTCGAAGAAGTCTTCATCCATGGGGCCGGCGGCATCGGCCAGGCCTATGACTGCTCGTGCGCCGACGCGCCGGAAAACCAATACACCGATCCGGTGATCCGCCACAATGGTCGGTTTGTCAGGACGGAGGGATTCTGCACCGATGTCTTTTTCACCGCCGCGCTCGGCTGGATCAAGGCCAAGGCGGCGGCGAAGGAGCCGTTCTTCGCCTACGTCAGCACGAACGCTCCGCATGGTCCCTTCATCGCCCCGGAGAAGAACGCGAAACGTTTCACCGATCTCGGTTTCGGCAAGGAGCAGGCCGGCTTCTACGGCATGATCGAAAACATCGACGAGAACATGGGCCGTCTCCACGCCAAGCTCGCCGAGTGGGGGATCGCGGAGAACACCGTCGTCATTTTCATGTCCGACAACGGCATGACCGGTGGCGGCTCGGGCCAGGTCGGCAAGGATCTCGCGCCGGGATATCCGTTCTACAACGCGGGGATGAAAGGGCTGAAGGGTTCGACCGACGAGGGTGGCGCGCGCGTGCCTTTCTTCGTCCGCTGGACCGGCAGGATCGAAGCCGGTCGCGAGATCGACCGCATCGCCTCGCACATCGACGTGCTGCCGACTCTGGCCGCGCTCGCCGGAGCGAAGCTGCCCGAGGGCCAGGTGGAGGGTCGCAGCCTGCTGCCGTTGATCGAAGGAAAGACGGAAGGTTGGGAAGACCGCTACCTCTTCAACCACATCTGCCGTTGGCCCACCGGGGCGGATCCCGGGGACTTCCGCGACGTGAATTTCTCCGTGCGGAACCAGAAATACCGCTATGTCGGCGCGCGTGCCGGAGGCGGTGGAGGGAAGGGGAAGGCAAAGAAGGGCGCTCCGCCCGCGCCCGCGGGTCCGGAACTCTACGACATGGAGGCCGATCCCGGCCAGACGAGGAACGTGATCGCCGATCATCCTGACATTGCCGCCAAAATGAAGGCCGCCTACGATCAATATTGGACCGAGGCGATTCCGCTGATGGTCAATGAGCAAGCGGAGATGTCGGCCACCCGGCCCTATCACGAGTGGTACCGCGAACAGGAAGCGGCCGGCGGGATTCCCAAGTGGGTGGAGCCGTCGCTCTGAGGCGCGGAGGGGCCGCTCACTCCGCGTTGTTTTCCGGACCGAGCGCCAGCCTCGCCGATTCGGTGACGCCGTAGCAGGTCTCCTCCATCGTGAGGTGGTCCGTGGTGATCGAGAGATCGGCGCACGCTTCGTAGAGCGGTTTGCGCACCTCGAGGAGATCGCGGATCGTCTGCAGCGGGTCGGCGGTCTTGAGAAGGGGGCGGTTGCGGTTGCGGCGGACGCGCTCGTAGATGATCTCGGGCGAGGTCTTCAGCCAGATCACATAGCCGGCCTCGGCGAGGAGGGGATGGTTCTCCGGTCGCGTCACGATGCCGCCGCCCGTCGAGATGACCTGACCGGAGCCTTCCGCGCAGTGGCGCAGCACCTCCGTCTCGATCTCTCGGAAATGATCCTCGCCCGATTCCTCGAAGATCCTGGGGATGGGTTTGCCGGTCTGTTTCACGATCAACTTGTCCGTATCGACAAAGCGGAAACCGAGGCTGCGGGCCACGCGCTGGCCCACGGTGGTCTTGCCCGTGCCCATGAAGCCGATCAAAATGAGATTGCGGGCTCGTTTTCCTGACGTATTCACTGGTCGCAGCATAGCGCGAACCGTGCCGCTGCCAAAGCAGAATCCCCTCTTTTCATGCAGACCGAAATCGCCCTCACCGACAATGAGTTGAACACGCGCGAGACCGTCAATCGCGCCGTGGCCTTGCTGCGCGGGGGTGATGTGGTCGCGCTGCCGACCGAGACCGTCTACGGGCTCGCCGCCGATGCGTTGAATCCCGCGGCCGTCGGGAAAATCTTCGAAGCGAAGGAACGCCCCCATTTCGATCCCCTCATCGTCCATCTCCCGAACAAAACGATGTTGCGCGACGTCGCCGAAGTTCCCGCGGAGATCGCCAGGACCGTGATCCAGCTCGTCGAGACCTTCTGGCCGGGACCACTCACCCTCCTGCTGCCGAAGAAGCCGGTCATCCCCGATCTCGTCACCGCGGGTCTGCCCACCGTCGCGGTGCGGCAATGCGAGCATCCGATCTTCCATCGCATCCTCAAGCACTTCGGAGGTCCCGTCGCCGCTCCGAGCGCGAACCGTTTCGGGGCGCTCAGCCCCACCTCGGCCTCGCTCGTCTTCGACCAGCTCGACGGACGCATCCCGCTGATCGTCGATGGCGGCGCCTGTGCCAGAGGGCTCGAGTCCACCATCGTGCGGATCCTGCCAGGCACACCCAAACCCATCATCGAGGTGCTGCGTCCCGGTCCGGTCACCGAGGATGATTTGAAGAAATTCGGCAAGGTCGTTTTCGTGAAACGCAACGAAGCCGTCGAAGACGCCGCCCCGGAGGCGCCAGGGATGCTCGCGAAACACTATGCGCCGCGGACGCCGTTGCGTCTCCTCGGGAGTCCGCGCGATTTTTCCCCCGAGCCTGGAAAACGTTATGCCCTGCTCAGCTACCGCGGTGAGGAGAAAGACGGCTTCATCGATCTCCACGATTGGGCGGAGATCGCGGTGATGAGCCCCGGATCGGGCCGTGTCGCCGAGGCCGGGATCCGCCTCTTTCACCTCATCGGCCAGCTCGACAAGGGCGGCTACGATGAAATCATCGCCGAGCCCGTGCCCGACCGCGGTGTCGGCAAGGCCATTCTCGACAAGTTGCGCAAGGCTTCGGTGCAGGCGTCGGGTTGAGTTTCCGTCCACGCCCCGCGCCTGCCCGCGCGCGAAGACCGCGTTCACTCGATTTTCTTGTCTGTCCCATCACGTGGGTCGTTCGAAGGTTTGGCGGGCGACGACCGGGTGCGGAAGAATCGTTTTGCCTCGTGCGGAGGAATTCCTTATGCTCGGGTCATGGCCCGTCGTCGCTCTGCCGGTTGTCTCGCCCTGTTGATTTTCTTTCTCGTCGGAGGAGTGCTCGGCGGGGCGGGGTATTTCGCGGTGCTGCGCCCGGAGATGGAGGTGGGCCGATCCTTCGTGGAGGGGCGTTGCGAGATTCTCGGGAAGGTCCTGATCGAGGAAGAAAGACGAAAACGGAGTTCCCTGAAATCCGGAGGTTCGAAAAAGCGCACCCTCTACCGGCCGGAGTTCCACATCCGCTACGAGGCCGGGGGAAAGAGCCACGAGGCTCGCACCTGGCGGATCGTGAGGTCTTCGAGCAGTTCGGAAGCGGCGCAGCGGAAGGTGCTGGATCGCTTCGAGGTGGGGGGGACTTATCCCTGCTGGTATGATCCGGCGGACCCTTCACGGGTCGTCCTGGAGAAGGGAATCTCGATGGGGGCGGTGGTGTTGGTGGGTCTGGGCGGGCTCTTCGTGCTGATCGGCGCGGGCGGATTGGCAACGGCACCGCTGCGGGCGGTGCGGAATCTCGCGAGATGATGCCGACGGGGAACGACGTGGACGGGTTGTGTCACCGGAAGCGCTTCCAGAAATCGATCCCGAGGCGGCGGTGCTCGGCGGTGGGCTGGTAGCCGAGTGCGAGGAAGCGCCGCTCGAGATCGGGCAGGTGCGCCGCGCCCCAGGGAATGAAGACCTCGGCGTACTCGGATTCGTGCTCGACGAATTTTTCCATCAGGTAGGCATTCCGTTTTTTGATGAGTCCTTCGACCATGAGATCCTCCATCTCCCTGGCGGTCATGTCGCCGGGCATGGAGAAGAAATTGCCGAGATCGAGGTCGGCCATGGTTTCGAGGAGGGCGACGAGACGGTCGCGATGGGCGGGATCGAGCTCGCTCACGTCGATGTCGGCAAGGCGGAAATCGACGCCGCGTTCGGCCCAGGCGGCGACCGGGTCCGCATCTTCGCGCGATCCGGCGGGCTGCATGGCGAAGCCGATGGCCTGTTCGGCGAGTCCGAGCTTTTCGGCCATGGCGCGGTAGGTCTCGCCCGAGGCAAAAGAGCGTGGCAGGATTTTCTTCTCGTCGGAGACGCCTTCGAGGAGGACGAGGCGCCGCCCTTCGAGGGGGGTGGCGAGGGCGGTGTTGAGGGAATCGTAGAAGACGCCGTCGGCGATGTGGGCCATGCCGATGAGATGGACGCGGCGTCCGTCTTTCTCGAAGATCCGCTCGGCGAGCTCGATGCCGCCGGGGGTGAGCCTCACATAGCCGGCGGAGGTCTCGTCGATGAGCCGGGCGAGCCCGAGGACTCCGGCGGGGAGGGAGAGGGTGGAGGCAAGAAGGGTCGTGAGGCCCATCGCCACGGAGTGCTGCCATCGGATCGCGCACCTTTCCCGCAGGGGGCGGCTGCAGATGGCGGCGGCGAGGTAGAGGGTGGCGAGGGCGACGAGGAGTCCGTCGAGGACGAGGGTGGCGGGGCGCAGGTCCATCCAGATGAGGAGGGGCCACGCGAAGGAGACGCGCGCGGTGACGAGGGCGACGGCGGGCACGACGAAGCGTTTCGGGAAACCCGCGTAGACGATGGAGGCGAGGAGCCAGGCGGAGACGAAAAGGGCGAGAAAAACCGGGCTGAAGGAAGGCTGCAGGGCGAAATGGGCGTCGTGGGCGAGGTCGGCGGCCAGAGTCCACGAAGAAAAAAGAAACAGGCCGGAGGCGGCGAGCACATTCCAGGGGCGTGACGACCTTGCGGAGGCGGGAGAAGTCATGGCGGAAAAGTGGCGCGGTCCGGGAACCTGATCCGTTACGAATTGCCGCGTGATTTGTATAGCGGAAAGTGCTCCAGGGTGCCCGAAATGTCGGCGGGCAAGAGTGCGGAATGGCGCATGAGTGTCCCGGTCCGTGCGCGAATGCGTGCGGTTTCGCCCTCGACCGCGAGGCATCGTTCCGGTTTGATAAGAGAATCATGACGACCCGCCGCAAGTTTCTCAAGGGAGGTGCCGCCGCCTCCGTTCTCGCCGCCGCTCCCGCGATTGTCCGCGGACAGAACCTGAATTCCAGGCTCCAGCTCGCTGCGATCGGATCGGACGGCAAGGGGCTGAGCGATATCAAGGCGATGTCGACCCACGACGAGCAACAATACGTGGCCTACTGCGACATCGACCTGAACCGCACCCTGAACGTGAAGCAGCTCAGCCCGGAGACGCCGATTTACCAGGATTTCCGCGAGATGTTCGCTGAGATGGGGGACAAGATCGATGCGGTGACGGTCTCGACGCCGGATCACATGCACGCCTATTGCTCGATCAGCGCGATGAAGCTGGGCAAGCACGTCTATTGCCAGAAGCCGCTGACGCACAACATCTGGGAAGCCCGCGAGGTGGCGAAGATGGCGAAAGCGAAGGGGCTCATCACGCGGATGGGCAACCAGATCCACTCGCACCAGTTCTACCGCACGGCGGTGCAGTTGGTGCAATCGGGCCACATCGGCAAGATCGTGCAGGTCCACTCCTGGGTGGGCACGCCGGGCCATTGCCGCAGCGGCCACATCAGCCGGCCGAAGCACACGGATCCGGTGCCGGAAACGCTGGATTGGGACAAGTGGCTGGGGGTCGCCCCGGTGCGGCCCTACGTGGGGGAGCGGTGTTACGCCCCCTGGGGATGGCGTGACTGGCAGGATTTCGGCGGCGGGGCGATCGGGGATTTCGGATGCCATATTCTCGATCCGGTCTACACGGCGCTGAACATCACGGGGCCGAGCGACGACTACATCGCGGAGCATTCGGGGATGAACGACGAGGTCTGGCCGGCGCAGACGACCTACAGTTTCACCGTGCCGGGCACGGAGTACACGGCGGTGGAGAGGCTGAAGATCACCTGGTACAACGGCGGCGTGATGCCCTCGATCAAGGGATCCCATCTCCCCGAGCGCGAGGCCCTGCCCTCGAGCGGATCGATGCTGATCGGCGAGGGAGGGACTCTCGTGGTGCCGCATGTGGCGGCTCCGCTGGTCTATTTCGAAGGTAAGGAGGCGAGCACGGAATACGAGATGGCCGACGACCGTGATCACTACCATGGTTGGATCGACGGATGTTTGTCAGGCAAGCAGCCCTCGGATGATTTTGAATACGGGGCGCGTCTCACGGAGACGATCCTGCTCGGAAACATCGCGGTCCGCTATCCGAAGACGAAGCTGCAGTGGGATGCGGCCGGGATGCGCTTCACGAACAACGATGACGCCAACCGCTGGATCAGCCGCGAATACCGCGAGGGCTGGGACCTCAAGGCCTTGATCGGCTGAGGCCGCGACAGTCGGATCGGGGATCGGGGATCGGGGATCGGGGATCGGGGATCGGGGATCGGGG
>JALRFZ010000374.1 GCA_023253615.1 Verrucomicrobiales bacterium
AAAAAGCGTCGCGGGCGGGACTTGCTCGGACTTCAACGAATAACCGCCGAATTGTTCGCTGTCGAGAATCGTGGTGACCTCGGCGGTGAAGGGCGTGGTCTGTTCGGACTCACCCGAGAGCGGGGCGTCCTTCGAAAGCGCGCCGGGCACTTCGAGACGGACGATGAGGGTGTCGCCGGCCTTCGCCCCGATGCGGTCGGCGAGAGGACGGTTGATGGCGATGAAACGTTCGTCGTCGAAGCCTTCGGGCGCGTTACCGGCGAGGGAGAGTTTCCAGAAACGCTCATCGACCCCGACGATCTGGATGCGGTTGACACGGCGTCCTCCTTCGCGGCTCGCGGCGGTGCCTTCGATCTGGAGAATGGGGGCGACGAGGGCTTCATTGCCCAGATTCGCGGCGACGCGATCGGCGAGCGAGGCGGTGAAGAAACGTTCACCTCCGAGGAAGACGGGGCCGATTCCCGAGAGGCGCGCCTCGGCGTTGCGACGAAGGCTTTCCTTCACCGAATCGCCGACGACGAGGGCGCCGCTGAGGATCGCCGAAGTCAGCGCCACGCCCGCGAGGACCGAGAGATTCACCCACCGGTAGTGGAAGAGCGAGCTGAGGATGAGACGGAGGGAAGTCATGGGATCATGTGGCATCGGCATCCTGCCGATGCATTCGACGGGGCCGATGCGGAAGAGCGGAGGCGGGGCGTTTCATCATGGAACTTCGCAGACAAATGCATGGGCTGGAAGCCCATGCCACAGAAACGAAAGAGGAACTCATGCCTGCGATTCCAGTTTACCGCGATGAAGGGTGCGCACGGAGCCGAGGGTGGCGGCGAGGGCGCGGTCGTGGGTGACGACGATAAGGGCGAGTCCCTCGGATTCGTTGAGCTCGGCGAGCAATTCCATGAGGCGCTTCGCGTTGTCCTCGTCGAGGGCGCCGGTCGGTTCATCGGCGAGGAGAAGACGCGGCGAATTGATCAGCGAACGCACGATGGCGACGCGCTGGCGCTCGCCGCCGGAGAGCTGCGAGGGAAGCCGGTCGAGCTTGTCGCCGAGCCCGACGCGGTCGAAGAGGCGTTTCGCGCGATCGGCGGCTTCGGTGGGATTGGGTCTCGTGGCCAGGGCGAGTGTCGGGACGAGGGCGTTCTCCAGCGCGGTGCATTGCGGGAGGAGGTGATGCATCTGGAAGATGAAGCCAATCTTCTCCGAGCGGATCCGCGCGACGGCGTCTTCGTTCAAACCAGCGGTATCGATGCCATCGACGATGACCCTTCCCTCCGACGGAGCATCGAGCGTGCCGAGGAGATTGAGCAGGGTGCTCTTCCCGCAGCCCGAGGGCCCGACGATGGCGAAGCGCTCACCCGCGCCCACGACGAGATCGAGCCCGTCGAGGATGCGGCGTTCGGGGGCGCTTTCGTACCATTTGGTGACGTGTTCCAGTTGGAGAATGGATGAGGACATCGGGATTCGGGAATGAAAGGAGGCGGGCTCAATCAAGATCTTCCAGTTTCGTGAATCTTCCCTCACGGATGTCCGTGCGGGCCTTCTCGATGGACTGGAGAAACTTCTCGTCGTTGAGGAGACGATACTCGATCCATTCGTCCTCGTTGGCGAATCCGATCACGATGGCGGCGGGTCGGCCGTGTCGCGTGATCAGGATCTCTTCCTTTTCGGCCGATCGGATCACTCCGGAGAGATCATCCTTCGCCTGGGTCAGTGGCAGTGTCTTCATCGTTGATTCCTTCTTCTTTCAAAACCTGATCGGCCTCTTCTTTCGATACGATCCGAAGGACTTCCACGCGGCCCTCATCGGCATTCACGTCGTAAAAGACACGAATCTCTCCGACCCGAAGTCGGTATTGGGGCTTCCTGAGCCCCCGAAGTCGCTTGATGCGGCTCTTGCTGACTTTCCCGGGTTGATGGGTGAGGTGTTGCTCGATCGCTGCCTTCAAGGTGGCCCGCATGGGACGGTCGTAACGACGGAAATCCTCGACCGCAGCGGGAGCCAGGATGATATCAAACGCCATTCTGGCCAGAATCTAGCCAGAATTTTGCGTCACTTCAAGCAATTTCGAGCAACCTTCAATCCTGAAGCCTCGCCTCTTCCGCGATTCCCCCATCACTCCGCCATCAACTCCTTCACGCGGGCTTCGATCGCCTTGGACCAGATCTCGTAGCCCTTCTCATTGGGGTGGAGCAGGTCGGGCATGATCTCCTTCGAAAGGGTGCCGTCGGCCTCGAGCAAGTCCTGGTTGATGTCCATGAAGAAGACGGTCTTCCCGTCGTCGAGCTTGGCGATGAGCTGGTTCGTCGCCTCATTCTGTTGGCGCATTTTGTCTTCCGGCGTCGCGCCGCGGGGGAAAATCGCGAGGAGGAGGATCTTCATCTGCGGCTGTTTTTCCTTCAGCACCTTGACGATCTCGGTGACTCCGGCCGCGGTCTCTTCGGCGGTGCTGGAGTAGACGGCCCCTCCGTGCTCGGCCATGGGACGCCCCTGGTGGCCGGTGTTGTTCGTGCCGATCAAAAGCACGGTCAGCTTCGGCTTGAGCCCGTCGTAGTTGCCGTTGGCGAGACGCCAGAGGATATGCTCGGTGCGGTCGCCGCCGATGCCGAAGTTCGCGGCCCCCATCGGCGCCCAGTATTGCTCCCATGCCGCCTTGCCTTTGGCGCTCCAGCCCTGGGTGATGGAGTCGCCGAGGAACACGAGGGGCGCCTCACCCTTTTTCGAGATCTCGTTGAAAGAGGCATGCAGCGCCTCCTTGCCCGGATGCGGAGCCGGCGAAAGCGCAAGCGGCTTGGCCGCATCGGCAAGGGCGAGGGTGGTGAAGGTAGTCAGCACGGCGGTGGCGAGGAGCAAGCGGGTGGTTTTCATGGACGGACATTTTGCCAAGCAGCGGCGCGCGGGGCAAGGGCGGAAATGCGGGGAGCATCGGGGAGATCGAAGTCAACCCTGCTACTGCCATTTCTATCGAGGCCGCCATTCGCCCCACCTCTTCTCAGACTCCCGCCGCGCCGTCAAAGGCGCTCGTGGGCTCGAAGAAGATCATCGAGTTCGGAGTCGGCCAAACCACTGACAAAGGCATCCGTCACCACCGTCGCAACCTCCCCGCTCGTCTGAAGTACCGGCCACCCACTCTCGTCCACGGCAAAACGTGGATGGCGAGCCAGGATGGGACCACGCAAATCCGAAACCAGAGCCCGAGCAACGAGGGCATCCAGAGAGATCCCTTGACGCAAAGCGACGGCTTCCGCTTCGGACAAGAGATCGTCGGGAAGTTCGACGGTGATTTTCATCTCTGAGGCTTTACGGATATCGTTCTCGGGAGTTCCCATTCACGTCAAATCGGATCATCAAACTCTTGTCTCCATCGCGGAAATTTTCCATCCTACCTTCATGAACCGCCCCGGTATCGCCTGCTTCGCCGCCTGCCTTGGGTTCTTTGCGGCCATGCCGGTTCCGGCGGCGGATCCACCGGCACCGGATCCCGCTGCCCTTTGGGCGATCGGGGTCTTGATGTGGGAATATGAAGTTCCGAACGATTTGCCGGAGGGGGAATTCGATCAGTTCGAATGGATCGCCGGGGCCAGTGGAAAAACGGAAACGATCGACGCCGGAGTCTCTTTCAAAAGCATTCCCCGCGGGACCCGGGTGCGGATCCATCTTTGGCTTGGCGATTTCCTACCTTCCGGAGCTCCCCGCCACCAGCCCAATGGCATCCGCTATTCGATGATCTGGACCGAAGGGAAGCGTGAACAAAAACGATTCGGCGTCATGAAGATTCCGGAGGGATACGATGACCTCTATGGATTTCTGCCCGAAGGCAGATTGTTGAACGCGGACATCGGATCGAAGGTGATGCTGACGAGATCAGACACGAAGTCAGGTACAAAGGAATGGCCAATGGCAATGCTGGAATTGGTGGCAGCCCCCCGCATTACCGCGCCGTGAGTCCCCCCTCACTGCCGAACCCAACGCCGCGACTTGAACTCGAACCGCGGCAGCTCCCCCGCCTCGACCATCTTCACCGGGATGCGCAGGGTGAAGGCGTCGGCCAGTTCGCGCTGGACGCGCTCGGCGAGATCGGGCCTCGCCTTGGCATCGGCTTCGATCATCACCTCGAGCTCGGCCATGGACTGGCGGGTCGTCTGCACGACCTGGAACTCGACGACTTCGGGAAAACCACGGATGATCTTCTCCACCGCGGTCGGGTAGACGTTGACGCCGCGGATCACGACCATTTCGTCGACACGGCCAAGGATGCCACCTTCAAGACAGAGGATGGGAGCGCCACCAGCCGGATAAAAATACGCCTTCTCGACGAGATCGCCGGTGCGATAACGCAGGAGCGGACAGGCGGTGCGCGTCAGGGTGGTGAGGACGAGCTCGCCCTTTTGTCCCGGGGCCACCTCGGTCTGGGTCTCGCGATCGATGATCTCGGCGAAGTAGGCCTCCTCGATGACGCAGAGCGAGAGCGGTTTGTCAGGATGCTCGTAGGTGACGGGACCGGTCTCGGTCATGCCGTGGTGATCGAAAACACGGGCACCCTTCCAGAGATCGGAGAGTCGTTTGCGCACCTCGGGCAGACTGCCGCCCGGCTCGCCGGCGACGATGATTTTCTTCAGGCGGTAGGTCGAGGTTTCGTCGTTCGCATGTGAGGCGAAGAGCTCACCGAGACGCATCGCGTAGGTGGGCGTGCAACAGAGCACCTCGACCTCGTGCGCGACCATGGCCTGGAGCCGCGCCTTGCTGCTGAGTCCGCCACCGGGGATGGAAAGATTGCCTCGCCGTGTCGCCGACTCGAAGGCGGTCCAGAATCCGAGGAAGGGACCGAAGGAGAAGGCGAAGAAGATCTTGTCCCCCGGCCCGACGCCGGCGGCTTCGTAGACGCGGTCCCAGCAGTCGAGCATCGCCGACCAACTCCCGGCGGTGTCGAGGGTGGGCAAGGGTCCACGCGTCGTGCCGCTGCTCTGACAAAAGCGCGAATAACGCTCGATCGGCTCGGTGAGATTCGATCCGTAGGGGGGGAATTCCTCGCGATCCCAGACGAGATCCATCTTCGAGGTGAAGGGCATCTTCGCCACGAAGTCGGCGAGCGCAGGGGCTTCGCCGAGTGCGGCTTTGGCGAGGCGGTCGCGGTAGAAGGCGTTGCCCGCACGCAATTCGCCGAGGAGGGAGCGGAGGCGCTCCGTTTGCAGAATCTCGATGGCGGCGCGATCGGGCATGACGAACGGTCGACGCCGGAACCCGGCAGGTCAATGAGACTGCGGCCCCTGATCCGGAGACGCGGGCGAGACCGCCGCCACTTTCTCGGCCGGCTTCGCCGGGGCGGCGTGGACGGGCTTGAATTTGGTGACGAGGTATCCTCCGGCCGCAGCCATGAAGAGACCGAGAATGAAAGGCCAGCGGATCTTGCTCCAGTCTTGCGCCATCGAGATCGAGACGATCGCATTGACGATGGGAGCTCCGGCGAAGATGATCGACATCACGACCCCGGGGGCATTCTGCACCTTCGCGCCGATCGCGGCGCCGAGGGCGAGGAGCACGAAGAAAGCCCCGATCGCGCCGAGGATGCCGGCGAAAAGCGAGAGCCAGAGCCCCTTGGCCGGGAAATTCCAGTCCGCACCGCGCATCACGAGGAGAATGAGGGGTGCAAGCACCGCGGTGAGGAAATAGGCGACGCCGACGAAGAGGAAGGCCTTGTAGCGGCCGTTCACGGGATCGACCATGCCCATCTGCCCCATGTGAAGGAAGATGCCGTAGAGTCCCCAGGTGAGGACGGTGCCGAGGGCGAAAATCAGCCAGGAATAGGTGCTCATGGGATCCATCAGGAGGTGGTGAAAGGCGTTACGAAGAGGGGTTCAAGCGGGGATCGAGCCTTCGGGCGCGACTTCGAGTTTTTCGCGCCATTCGTCGGGGATGGCAACCGCTTTCATGCGGCGCGTTTCGGCATCGAAGGAGACGCAGACGACGGTGAAGCGCCCGGTCGCGGCGAGGGCGCGCTCGTCGGGAGAATCGGGATGCTTCCAGAACTGGAAATAGTAGTGGATCGTCTTGTTGCGCAGCTCCTCGATGAGCAGCTCGATCTCGATCTCTTCCTCGAAATGGAGGGGCAGGCGGAAATCGGCCGAGGCATGGACGCGCGGCCAGCCCACGTTCGGCCCGCCGGTGTCGGCTCCGTGGCGGAAGGGATGCACGGAGAATCCGAGGGAACGGTAGAAGGCATGCTCGGCCACCTCCATGAAGCGGAAGAAATTCGAGAAATGCATGATCCCCGCCACGTCGGTGTCGGCGAACTCGACGCGGCGGCGGTGGAGGAAGCGATGAGCCATGCCGGAACTTGGGCGCGGGGCGGCGGATTTGCAACGGAGGGAATGAGGAAGTCGCTTCGACGCCCGGTCGGAACGGTCGCCCTGATCACGCTTCCAGTTCCGCCATCCGTTCGGCCATTTCCGAGGCCTGGAGCGCCTCGATCACGGGAGCGATCGCTCCGGTCACGATCTGGTCGAGATTGTAGAGCGTGAGATTCACGCGGTGATCGGTGAGGCGGTTCTGCGGGAAATTGTAGGTGCGCACCTTTTCCTCG
Source organism: Verrucomicrobiales bacterium (assembly GCA_023253615.1). GTDB lineage: Bacteria > Verrucomicrobiota > Verrucomicrobiia > Verrucomicrobiales > DEV007 > Arctic95D-9. The sequence goes on from JALRFZ010000374.1 coordinate 6,576, forward strand.
CGACCACCCGAGCCGATCAGGCTCTTCCGGTGCGCCGAATATTTCTCCGCTTCCTCCCGCACCTTGGCCTCGAGCAGTTTCGCCCGGAGGATCTGCAGGGCACGCTCCTTGTTTTTCCCCTGGCTGCGTCCCTCCTGACACTTCACCATGATCCCCGTCGGCAAGTGCGTCACCTGCACGGCGGAGTCGGTCGTGTTGACGTGCTGGCCGCCCGGACCACCTGAGCGCGTCGCCTGGATGTGGAGATCTTCGGGCCGCAACTCGACATCGACCTCCTCGGCCTCGGGCAGGACCGCGACGGTCGCGGTGGAGGTATGGATGCGGCCCTGGGTCTCGGTCACCGGCACGCGTTGCACGCGGTGGACGCCGCTCTCATACTTCAAGAAGCGGAAGACCTCCTCGCCCGCGACTTTGAAAACAACTTCCTTGTAGCCGCCGACTTCCGAAGGACTCGCCTCGACCGGCTCGACCTTCCAACCCCGCGACTCGGCGTAGCGCTGATACATGCGGTAGAGATCGCCCGCGAACAGCGAAGCTTCGTCGCCGCCCGTCCCCGCACGGATTTCGACAATGGCGTCGCGATCCTCGGTGGGATCGTGGGGCAGCAGCGCATACTGCACCGCAGCCTCGAGCTCGGCGATGCGGGATTCCAAAACCGGGATCTCTTCCGCCGCCATCTCCGCGAGATCCGCTTCGCCGGATTTGGCCAATTCCTGATTTTCGGTGAGATCCGTCCTCGCTTTCCCGAGCCGCGCCCAATCCTCCATCAGAGCCTTGAGTCGGTTGTATTCGCGGGTGAGCTCGCCGGCCTTTTTCGCGTCGTCGAAAAAGCCGTCCTGAGCCATCTGCGACTCCAGTTCCGGGATCCGGAGCCGTTTCCGTTCGATGAGGTTCGAGTGGTCCAAGGGAAAAATCGGTCGGTCACTCCAATAAAAAACGGTGACCATGCCGCGCGGGCATCGTCACCGTTCTCGAAATTCGAACTGTCAGGACTAGGCGCTGAGATCGGAAAGCTTCGGCTTCTTCCGGCGCTCCGCGGCGGTCTTGGTCGCACCAAAACGCTTCTGGAACTTGTCCACGCGGCCGGCGGTATCGACGAAACGCTGCTCGCCCGTGAAGAAGGGGTGGCAGGCGGAGCAGATGCCGACGTGCAGATTCGGCACGGTCGAGCGCGTCTGGATCACGTTGCCGCAGTGGCACTGGATCACGGCTTCCTTGTAAGTGGGGTGAATGTCCGCTTTCATGTTCGTCTTCCTTTTTGGGAGGGGCGGAAGCTAGTCGCGAAGATTCCCGCAGGCAAGCGGAAATTTGGTGCTCCGGAGGCCGCCGGACTTGCCAAACGGGGCGAAAACCGGATTTTCCCGGGTGGATTCTCCTCCCCCGTCCCCTTCCCGCCCCGCGTTGCTGGCCTCGAGCATCGCCCTCATCCTCGCCAACGTGATCCCGCTGCTCGGCGCGGTGGCCTGGGGCTGGAGCGTCTTCGAGATCGTCGTCACCTATTGGGCGGAGAACCTGATCATCGGCGGCTACACCCTGCTCCGCATGCTCGGAGCGGGCGGATGGCAGCGCGACGCCCCGATCTTCGTGGGCAAAGTCTTCATGGCGGGATTCTTCACGGTCCACTACGGGATGTTCTGCCTCGTGCATGGTTTTTTCGTGTTTTCCCTGCTGGGAGAAGGAAGGGGTAAAGAGATCCTTCTCTCCGGGAAAGGTTTCGGGATCGCCCTGCTCGCCCTCGTGATCAGCCACGGGGTCTCCTTTGTGAAAAACTACTGTGCGGCCGGCGAATACCGGGGCACGACGATCCAAGCGCAGATGTTCGCCCCTTATCCCCGCATCGTCGTGCTGCACGTCGCGATCCTCTTCGGCGCCTTCGCGATCCAAGGCCTCGGATCGACCGTGCCCCTGCTCGTGATCCTCGTGGTCGGAAAAACGGCGATCGATCTCTCGCTGCACCGGTGGATGCACCGGAAAGCGGCGGCGGGAGGGGAAGTCGGCCGGTGAGGTGGGAGGGAGAGCTCCGATGCACGCGTCAGCGGTAGCGCAAGCGGCGACGTATCCGAAATCGGACGACCCTTGACGCTCGGTCGGAACGGTTGCCCGTCCCGTTACTTCCTCACCCGAATCGTCGCGGAGCGGCCGTGGGCGTCGAGACCCTCGACTTTGGCGAAGGCTTCGACGATCGGCGCGGACTTCCGGATCGAATCCTTGTCGAGGCGGACAATGCTGGTGCGGCGCTGGAACATGTCGACGGTGAGGCCGGGGAAGGACTTGCCCGCGCCCCCCGTCGGCAGCTCGTGGCTCGGTCCGGCGAGGAAATCGCCGACAGCGACGGGCGAATCGTTGCCGAGGAAGATCGCGCCCGAGGTGGTGATGAGCGGGACGACGGCATTTTCGTTCCTGACAATGAGCGAAAGGTGCTCGGGGGCGAAAGCGTTGACGAGGGCGACGCCGTCCTCGAGCGACTCGACCAACACCATCCAGGCACCTTCCTTGAGGGCCTTTTTCAACTGGGCCTGACGGCTCAGGGTCTGGATTTGCTTTTCGATCTCGGCTTTGACCGCGTTGAGCAGCTTTTCGGAATCGGTCACGAATCCCATGATGCTGTCGCCGCCGTGCTCGGCCTGGGCGAGCATGTCCGCGGCGATGTAGGCGGGATTGCCGCTCGCGTCGGAAAGGGTCACGACCTCGCTCGGTCCGGGGAGGAGATCGACAGCGACGACGCCGAAGAGCTGGCGCTTTGCCTCGACGACGAAGGAATTGCCGGGACCGTAGACTTTCAGCACCGGCCGGATCGTTTTCGTGCCGTAGGACATCGCCGCGAGCCCCTGGGCTCCGCCGACCTTGTAGATCTCGGTCGCGCCGGCTTCCTTGAGGGCGTAGAGCAGGGCCGGATTGACAACCCCGCCGGGACCGGGAGGCGTCATCACGACGATCTCGGGACATCCCGCTGCGGCGGCGAGACAGACGGTCATGTTCGAGGTCGAGACGAGCGGGGCACTGCCGCCCGGCACGTAGATGCCGACGCGCTGGAAGGGCAGGTAACGCTCGCCGACGAGGGCGCCCTGGGCGTTCTTGCCGGTCCAATCCTTGCGCAGGCTGCGCTTCGCGAAATCGGTGACGTTCTTCCTCGAGGCGGCGATCGCCTTCTTCGTCGTCTCATCGACCGCGGCATCGGCGGCGGCGAGTTCGGCGGGGGTGACGCGGAGTTGCTTCGCATTCGTGAAGCCGGCTTTGTCAAAACGGTTCGAAAGTTCGATGAGGGCGGCGTCGCCTTTTTCGCGGACCTCGTCGAGGATGCCCTTCACGATGGCCTCGACCCCGGCGGGCGGGGCGTAGCGGCGGTCGAGCTTCTTCAGGGCCGAAGCGAAGTTCTTTTGGTCGTGGCGGAGGATGCGCATAAAGTAGAAGCGGCGTCCCGCCGCTTGGATCGTGAACCGTGAAAAAGCG
>JALRFZ010000474.1 GCA_023253615.1 Verrucomicrobiales bacterium
CCCCCGCATCGTCCTCGCGCCGAAGAATGTCGCCGACTGCTTTTACATCGCGGTCGAGGCCTGCGAGCTGGCGCGGAAATACAGCTGCCCGGTCTTCATCCTCACCGACATGGCGCTCGCGTCCCGCATCGAAGCCTTCGAGCAGCCCGATCTCGCCGTGCTCGTGCACGAGCCGGTGCTCGACCTCACTCCGCGTGGGGAGGATTTCAAACCGTATCCGCTCGATGGCCTCACCCGCCACGCCGCTCCGGGTTCCCCGATGACGGCCGGAAAGTATCCCGTCGTGACCGGTCTCGAGCATGATGAGTGGGGACACCCGAGCGCCAATCCCGGCATCCACCAGAAGATGACCGAGCGCCGTCGGGAAAAGATCAAGGCCTTCGGGGCGACGCTGACGCTGCCCGAGGTTTACGGCGATGAATCGGGCGAGGCCCTCATCGTCGGCTGGGGATCCACCTGGGGTCCGATCCGCGAGGCCGTCGAGCGTCTCCGCGCCGCGGGGCGCCAGGTCGGCTGCATCCACCTGCGGCACCTCAATCCGATGCCGAACGGGATGGAAGAGATTTTCGCCCGCTACGCGAACGTCCTCGTCGTGGAAATGAACGACGAGGGGCTCTATGGCCAGGGTCAGCTCGCCACGCTGTTGCGGGCGCGACACTGTGATCGGAAGATCCGATCCATCTGCAAGACCGATGGACTCAACTACCGGGTGCGCGACATCGTCGCGCGCGTCGAGTCGGCCATCGCCGGTTCGTGATCGCTGAAAACTGAAAACCGTAGACTGAAAACTTTCCCCTTTCTCCCATGTCCACCACCACTGAAAGCCCCAAGCCTCTCACCAAGAAGGATCTCACCGCCGACCACCCGACCTGGTGTCCGGGCTGCGGCGACTTCGCCGTCCTCGCGACCTTCTTCAAGGTGCTCGAGAAGCTCCAGATCCCGCACGAGAAGATCTGCACCATCGCCGGCATCGGATGTTCCTCGCGTTTCCCCTACTTCGTGAACGGGCACGGCGTCCATTTCATCCACGGCCGCGCCCTCCCTTTCGCGACCGGGGTGAGCCTCTCGCGTCCCGACCTGCACGTCTTCGCCTTCGGCGGTGACGGCGATGGTTATTCGATCGGCGGCAACCACCTCGACCACGCCGCGCGGAAGAACGTGAATCTCACCTACATCGTGATGGACAACTTCGTCTACGGTCTCACCAAAAAGCAGACCTCCCCGACGAGTCCGAAGGGCTTCAAGTCGAAGACCGATCCGACCGGAGCGATCGACCAACCCATCAATCCGATGAAAAAGCTCGTCTATGGAGGTGCCTCTTTCGTTGCCCGTTCCCACGCCACCCAGGTGAAACACATGATGGAAGTCTTCGAGCGCGCCATTCTTCATCCCGGATTCAGTGTCGTCGAGATCCTCTCCGAGTGCGTCATTTTCTATCCCGGTGCCTTTGATGATGGAAATCCCCGCAAAGGCGGCACCTTCGATGTGATCGAGGAGAAAAAGTGGGACAACAGTCCCGAGGACGCGGAGCGCCACGACGTCTCCGACGAGAACGAAGCCTACCGCCTCGCCTCGCTGCAGTATCCCGGGAAATTCGGCGTCTTCTACGAGACCGACCGCCCCACCAAGAACCAGCTCGAGCAGGTCTGGATCGATTCGACCCGGGCGAAAGTCGGCGACGCTTCCACCGTCGATCTGCTTTCGTCGCGATTCGCTTCGATGAAGTAAGTCCAGCCTTTCCGCCACCGGAGCCGATCCCGAACCGATTTTCCACCCGACCACGATGGGCCCTGTCACACTCTTGTCGATCGGGGTCCTCATCGTGGTCGCGGGCATCATCGCCCTGCGCTGGCATCCCTTCATCGCCCTCACCGCGGCAGGGCTGACGGTCGCGGCCCTGACGCCGGCCGATCTGCTCTACCGCTCGAAGCTCGATGCGGCCCAACGCGCCGCGCTGGTCGGGGAGGGGAGCCGCGGCATTCCCATGGCCGCCCCCGCGGGGATGGAGAAGGCGCACGAGTCCGCGCTCGCCCATGCCGGAAAGTGGTTCGTGGCGAGGTTCACCGACGCCTTTGGGAAAGGGTGTGGCGACATCGCCCTGGTCATCGCCATGGCCGCGATCATCGGGCAGTGCCTGCTCGACTCGGGCGGAGCCAAACGCATCGTCGATTCCCTGATGCGGCTCTTTGGCGTACGCGGCACTCCCTTCGCCTTTGCCGGCAGTGCCTTCACGCTTGGTATTCCCGTCTTCTTTGATACGGTCTTTTACCTTCTCATGCCTCTCGGAAAAGCGTTGCGGCGGGAGACGGGGAAGGATTACCTGCTCTACATCCTCACGATCGTGGCAGGGGCCACCATGGCCCATTCCCTCGTGCCGCCGACCCCGGGCCCGCTCACCGTGGCGGGCTACTTCGCGGATCAGGTCTCGATCGGTTCCATGATGCTCGGTGGCATCGTCGTGGGATTGGTGACCGTCTCCGCCGGCATCGCTTTCGCCTACTGGGCGAACCGGCGGTGGGAAATCCCGTTTCGCGAGAGCGAGTGGGCTTCGCGGGAAGAATCCTCCGTTCACCACGAGGCGGGGCCGCCTCCCTCGCTGTGGCTTTCTCTTTTTCCCATCATTCTCCCGGTGGTGCTCATCGGAGGGCAGACCGTGCTCGAGGCGATGGAACGCGACCTGCCGGCGATGCGGATTCTGGGCGACAAAAACATCGCGCTCATTCTCTCTGCCGGAGCCGCGGTGTTTCTGCTGATCCGGTCCAAACGCCAGGCGGGTGGGGGAGTGAAGGAGGCCGTGCAGGGCGCGCTCTCCAGCGGAGGCATCATCATCCTCATCACCGCCGCCGGCAGCGCCTTCGGTTCCGTGCTGAAGGATACCAACATCGCCGAACTCATCAGCAATTCGATCGAGGGACGCGAGACGATCCTCTTGATTCCCATCGCCTTTCTCGTCACCGCGCTCATCCGCAGCGCCCAGGGCTCGGCGACCGTGGCGATGATCACGGCCGGCGGCATGGTGGGGCCGATCGCACTGGGCACCGAGCTTTCCTACTCCGCGCTCTATCTCGCCCTCGCCATCGGATGCGGCTCGAAACCGATCTCCTGGGCGAATGACAGCGGATTCTGGGTCATCGGTAGAATGACCGGCATGACTCCGCTCGAGACTTTCAAGACCGTGAGCATGATGATGCTCGTGATGTCGCTTGCAGGTCTGGTTGTGCTGGTGCTCGGAGCTTGGATCCTGCCTCTCGTCTAGGGAGGGATCCGTTCTAAAATGTTTTCTCAAGTTTGAGGATCAATCGCTCGAAAATTTTAAAATTTCAGTTGATTATCCTTTATGTTTTGTTAAACTCAATTGTCAGCGCTTCCTGCGCAGACTTCCTCCGATGAATGCGCGTCCCGACCGTGGCGAACGTTTTCCCTCCTTCCAGATGGGAAGCGTGAGTTCCGCAAAGGCGAGATCCCTGGAGGAGCTTTTGACACACAAACAGACGCAAGGCGACCGACAGGGCGGCCTTGCCGGGGCTCTCGCGCTCCGTCGCAGACAAGACAGATCATTTGGGTCCCTCCGGGCCATCGGCGTTTCTTGTTCATCCGCCGAAGCCCTCCGGGACCCGAGTTGAGGGGTAGCCGCAGTCCGGATTATTGGCAGGTGTCCGGGCTGCGGCTCGTCTCGTTTCGAGGATCTTTTGAAACAATTCCTTAGGGGCACTTGAAGGTCACAAGTGACGAAGGTGTTGCTTTTCGCCCGGCGTTGATGCCCGAACCTTGGCTCGGGTGAAAGTCACGACAGTCCGTCCGGCCGCCATGATTTTCGATCCCTTCCCCGAGGGGAAATCCACCACCATCGGATCTGCCATGAATATCACCTTCGTCACCGATACTTACACTCCCCAGGCCAACGGGGTCGCCACCACCCTCGAGCGCCTCGTCAACGGATTGCGGGAGCGGGGCCATCAGGTCGATGTCGTCCGGCCCGCGGTGCTTGCCTGCGATGAAGAAGGTCTCGAGGTGCCTTCCTTCGGTCTGCCCGGATACCGCGAGGTGCGGTTCGGATTCCCCATGCGTCTCGTGCTCCAATCGCGGTGGTCCCGGCGGCGGCCCGATGTCATCTACGTGGCCACCGAGACCCCGCTGGGCGCTTCGGCGATCACGGCAGCTCGTGCCCTCGGCATTCCCGCGGCCTCCGGCTTTCACACGAACTTCCAGCAGTATGTCGCCCACTACCGCATGCCGCTCTTGGAAAAGGCGACCATGTCTTATCTCCGGCGCGTCCACAACCGCTCGGCCTGCACCTTCGTGCCATCCCGTGATGTGATCGACGAACTGGATGCGCGCGGGTTTGAAAACCTCCAGCTCCTGCCGAAGGGCGTCGATACGAAACTCTTCCATCCGAAGAAACGCTCGCTCACCTTGCGCCAGACCTGGGGAGCCGGGGCCGGTGCCGTCGTCGGGCTTTACGTGGGTCGGATTGCCGCGGAGAAAAACCTGCCGCTGATCGTCGAGACTTTCAAGGCGATCGGCAGCCGCATCCCCGATTTCAAAGGCGTCTTCGTCGGCGACGGACCGAAGCTGGAGGAGCTCAAACGCGAGCACCCCGAATTCCTCTATTCCGGCGTCCTCCGCGGCGAAGCGCTCGCCGAGCATTACGCTTCCGCCGATCTCTTCATTTTTCCGAGCACCACCGAGACCTTCGGGAACGTCACCCTCGAGGCGATGGCCAGCGGGCTCGCCGTCGTCGCCTACGACTACGCCGCGGCCCGCCAGCACATCATCAGCGGGGTGAACGGATTCACCGCACCCTTCGATGATCGCGAGGCCTTTCTCGACGGGGCGGTCGGGGCCGCGGGGGCGGATCTCGCCCTGCTGCGTGAGGAAGCCCGCGCCTCCGCACGCAAGGTGCGTTGGAGAAAGGTCGTGAAACGTTTCGAAAAACAGCTCGAGGATCTCGCCAACCGCGTGCCTGTGGGCGCCTGCGCCGCGCAGGAACCCGAGGCGGTCGGAGCCAACTGAACCACGAATTTTTCCGGAGGAAATCCCGCCATGAAAGACCACGACAAACGCCACGATTACGACACCATCTTCCTCTCCGACATCCATCTCGGCACGCGCGACAGCAAGGCCGAGGAAGTGATCGCCTTCCTCAAGGCGACGACCTGCCGGAAGCTGATCCTCAACGGCGACATCGTCGACGGGTGGGCGCTCCGCAGCGGCGGAAAATGGCTGCCCGTTCACACCAAGTTCGTCCGAACCGTACTGAAGAAGATGGAGAAGCAGGGCACCGAGGTGATCTACCTCCGCGGCAACCACGATGACATCCTCGAGCGTTTCCTGCCCGTCTGTTTCGGCAATCTCCGCATCGTCGATGAATACATTCACGAGACTCCGGCCGGCAGTTATCTCGTGGTGCATGGCGACGGATTCGACCGCGTCACCACGAGCCACCGGTGGGTCGCGATCGCCGGAGCCAAGGGCTACGAGGTCCTCCTCGGCATCAACCGCCTCTACAACCGCTGGCGCGCGTTCCGCGGCAAGGACTACTACTCCCTCAGCAAGACGATCAAGGCGCGGGTCAAGTCGGCGGTGAGTTTCGTGGACCGCTACGAGGATCAGTTGAAGGAACTCGCGGCAGTTCGCGGTTGCCGGGGCATCATTTGCGGGCATATTCATACACCGGCGGACAAACACCTCGAGAACGGCGTCCATTACCTCAACTCAGGCGACTGGGTCGAGTCGCTCACCGCGATCGTGGAGAAAGTCCCCGGCGATTTTGAACTCATCCATTACAGCGATTTCTTGCAACGCGAGGATGTCGCCGGTGCCATCCGGAAACGGGAAAGCGATTTTGCCGAGATTGAGGAAGTGACGAGGCCGGCCGCCACCGGGCTCGCCTTGGCCTGAACCACGGAGGAAGATCGGCATGGAAACGGACGACGTCTTCGGGCTAAACCCGAACCAACTCCTGATGACCGATTCCGTGCACATCCTCGGCAGCTTCGAGCAGGCCCTCCGCGACACCCGCAACGGCCTCACCCGCATGGCCAGCATCACCGGGCAGAATCTGCGGAACGCGATCCGCGGACTGCTCGCGAGAAACGCCGAATACTGCAACGAGGCGATCGTGGAGGAGGAAGAGGTGAACCAGCTCGAGCGCCGCATCGATGCGGAATGTTTCGAGATTCTGATGCGCTACAATCCCGTCGCCGGAGACCTGCGCGAGATCATCGCCGGAATGAAAGTGGCCAACAACCTCGAGCGCATCTCCGACGAGGCGCGCAACATTGCCCGGCGCGCCCGCAAACTCCTGAAACATCCCGAGATCCAGGAAGTCCACCTCATCGAGCCCGTCTACGAGAAAGCCGCGGGTCTTTTCACCGACGCAATGAGCGCCTATGCCGACCGCAACACCGATCTTGCGGTCTCGCTCTATGCCAGGGATCTGGAGCTCGATGAACTCCACCGCGATGTGATCCGGGAACTGGGCAAGCGCCTCGATCAATCCACGGGCCAGGTGAAGCAGATCCTGCACCTCATTTTCATGGTCCGCAGTCTCGAGCGGGTGGGGGATCTCTCGGTGAACATCGCCGAGGATGCCGTCTTCCTCACCAGTGCCGAAGACATCCGCCACCTCGGAGCGAGACGGGCCGCGAAGCGCCAGTTGGCGGCAGAAAAGTCCTCGCACGAGGATCTGGATTGAGCGGCGACCCGCGTTTTCTTTCCTGCGAAGCGGTGTCGGCCGTCCCCCGGAGTGTCGGTGGTGATGGTTTTCCGGTCTTTTCCCCCGACGTTCTCCCGCAAGGACGTTCTCCCGCAAGACACCGCACGAGCCCCTGACGGTTCGGACCTTCCGTTGGATCCGTTGGACGGACGTCTTCCGGAAATAAAACAGGGTCAGGCGAAACACCTGACCCTGTTGAAAAGGGGGGGATCCCGGAAAAAGAAATGGGATCAACGCTTGGAGAACTGGAAGCGCTTGCGGGCACCGGGCTGGCCGGGCTTCTTGCGCTCCTTCTTGCGGGGATCACGGGTGAGGAGCTGGTCCTCGCGAAGGGCTTCCTTGAGATCAGGGTTGCTCTTGAGAAGGGCGCGGGCGATGCCGAGTTGGATGGCACCGATTTGGCCGACGACCCCACCACCGACGGCGCTGATGGTCACGTCGAACTGGTTGGCGACGTTCGCGGTCTGGAAGGGATGCAGCACCTTGTTCTGGAGGGAGAGAGTACCGAAGTAATCCTCGAAGGGGCGCTTGTTGATCGTGATCTGACCCGTGCCGGGGACAAGGGTGACCCGGGCGGTGGCGGTCTTGCGGCGGCCCGTGGCGGAGTAGGTTTCGCTCATGTCAGGTGAAGGGTCGGATTAAAGTTCGTAGGGCTTGGCCTGCTGGGCATCGTGGGGATGGGAAGCGCCGTTGTAGACCTTCAGCTTGCGGAAGATGGCGCGGCCAAGGCGGTTGTGGGGGATCATGCCCCGCACGGCGCGCTCCACGATGAGTTCGGGGCGGCGGCTCCGCACCTTGGAGACCGTTTCACGCTTGAGACCGCCGGCATATCCGGTGTAACGGGTGTAAATCTTGCCGTCTTCCTTGTTGCCGGTGAGACGGACCTTGTCCGCGTTGATGATCACCACGAAGTCGCCACAATCGACATGAGGGGTGAACAGCGGCTTGCCCTTTCCGCGGAGGAGGTTGGCGGCTGCGACGGCGACGTCGCCGAGCACCTTGCCATCGGCATCGATGACATGCCACTCACGTTGGATTTCTTCGGCTTTGGCAGAAAAGGTTTTCATTTCCAGATGGGTTTCCTCCCTTTGCCTGCGGTCCGGTGTCGAACGCTCGATTCAAGCCCGGAGAGGCAGAAAGCGCGGCGGAAACTCATCGAGAGTCCCGAGCCTTGGCGGGAGGGAGGGGAATCTAGGACGAAGTTCCACGATGTCAAGGCCGGGAAGTCATGAAATATCTGGCTTTCCGCGCGATTTTACCCCCTTCCCGGCGGGTGGCAAAGAATCCGTGCCGGATCATTTGGATCCGGACCCTTGTCCCGGCAGTCGGTCAGGCCCCGATCGCCACCCTTCCGGATGGGCGGACTGCCTCTCTGGAAAATTCACCGAACTGCCTGTGATTTCGTTTTTCACGGAAAATACCAGCGCCGATGTCATGCGTCCTTCGCCGAGGCGATGGGCGGGAGACCTGAAATCGGGCTTCGGCAGGGGCGGTAACGGATTTTATTAAAGATTTGTAAAATATCTGAAATGACGTAATAGTATGGCATGTCGAGTGGTCATAACTTGGTGGATTTTGGCAAAGAGGGTTCTTCGAGGAGTTCCGGAGGTGGGGTTCGTTCGCATCACCATCCCGGGCTCGATTGGATCTCACCTTTGGCGGAGGTGAACGAAATGGTCTCGCAGGCGAGCGATGCAATCCTCGTCGGAGCGGCCGACCGATACCGCCTGGGCGAGATGTTGATGCCCCATGTGCTCTCGAGACTGCTGCATTTCTCGAAGATCCGCTGTGCCGGATTGGTCTCGGCGGACCACACCCCGGTAGGCGGCCACGTGGTGCGCAACTACGGCGAGTGCCTCCTCGAGATGCGGCGGTCGAAGCTCAAGGTGGTGCATACGGGCGGTGATCTTCTCGGGCTTGATCTGGTCGATGCCTATCGGGGGGCGGCGGAGGAAGAGGAGGCGGAGCGGTTCGAGAGCCTGGCCGCCATCGGCACCCGTGATGCCTTGCTCGAATACGTGCGTCGCCGGACAGGGCAGATCTCGGAGTTGGCCTACGTGCTCGCGCCGGTCGGAGAGCTCCACGGGGCGGGGCTGGGGTTTCATGCGGTCGGTCTCCCGGATCCGGAAAGTCTCAGTGAGTCGGCTCGGGCGGAATTGCTTTCCGTGCTCCGGAGCGCCCAGTTTGTCGGGGTGCGCGATGAGAACGGGGCCGGTTTTCTGGAGAGTGAAGGGATCGCGGTCGAGCGCATGCCCTGCGCGCTCAGCGTCCTGCCGCAGGTGTGTGGGAGACAACTTCGCGAAAGCCGTGATCGCGAGGCGATTTCGGCAATCCGGCGTCGTTTCCCGAACGGGTGGATCGCCGTGGAGACGAGCGAGATCCCGGAGCGCGACTTCGACCGGCTCGTCGCCGCGTTGCGGGAGGTCAGTGACCGGGAAAATCTGGGACTTGTCTTTTTCGAAGCGAACGCGGTGCCAGGCCGGGTGCGCCGGGCGGGCTTGCGTCGTTGGGTGGAGTCGTTCCCCGAGTGGCAGGCGGCGGAATTTGCTTCCGATCATCTTTGGGAAACGGCGTCGCTCCTCCTGCATTCCCGGCTTTACTGTGGCAGTTGCCTCGGTGCCCGTATCATCTGCATGTCGGGCGGGGTCGCCCGGATCAATGTGCCGACGGGATCGCCGGCGGTGATTTCCTACGCCGAATTGTGGGAGCACGACGAGGTGCCCATCGAGTTTTCAGCCGAAGAAGACTGGGCCGGGGCGCTCTCCGACGCGCTCACCGTCGATCTCTCCGTCCTCCAGCAACATGCGAACTGGCTCCACGGCCGTTATCGCGAATCGTTCGACCGATTCTGCCGCGAGACGGGCATCGAGGCGCGCCTCGTGCCGGGGCAGAACCCGACGGATCATGAGAGGATCGCCGGATTCCGGCACCATTTGCACGATGAATGGCTGCAGGATCCGGTGAGCCTCCGGCGGTTCCGCCTTCTCAATCGTTCCTCGCGCAAGAACACGGGCCGTGAGGCATCAGGCCGGGATTCGGGTGCTCCGGTGGATCGGGATCCCGCCGGGGTGTGAAGCGTGTTGTGCCCGCGGCACGCGCGCCTTGCGGTAGCGCGCCAGCACGCGGAAATGGTAGACCGGCGTCGCGGGGTCGTTCGTCAGAATCGAGACGATTCCCTTGGAAGTCCCGCGCCGGAATGCGAAAGGCGCCCGGTAGCGCACCGAGATCGTCCCGGTGTCCCCGGTCAGCAGGTATTTCGGGGTGCCGATCACATTGAAGTTGCGGTTGCTGGCACGGGCACCGCTGATGGAGAGGGGGATGTCGCCATTCTCATTCGAAACAGCGAAAGAACGCGTCGTGGTGCGTCCGCCGCGAAGCCGGCGACCGAAGTGGGTGCCGGTCAAGGGCGAGGCGGAGCGCGTCCCGGTGGCGATCGGGGTTCCCCGGCCGGATACCTCGAGCAAGGGGGCTCCCACGGTGGGTCCGGCGAGGAAATCATCGATCCAGGCGAAGTAATTGCCCACGTTCGCGTAGATGCCGGGGATGCCGCGCTTCGCGCAGTTCAATCCGAAACTGGTGATGCCGAGGGTAACCGGATTCCCGTTGTCGCCATCGACATCAAACAAGGGCCCGCCGCTGTCACCGCCGCAAGTATCCTTGCCCGGAGCCATGGCGGCAAGATGGCGGATGTCGAGCCGGTTCGACGCGTAAATCCGCCGGGCCATGGAAATCGGGGTCAGGCTGAGGTCCACCATCTGCAGCTCCGTGGGAAAGCGGGGGCGCGACTGGGTTTCCCCCCAGCCGATCGCGCGGACGAGATTGTCCATGGGTGCCGGGGTGGCGGTGCGTGAATAGGCCACCGGTGTGATCGTGTTGACCGGAGTGTCGAGAAGGATCAGCGCGATGTCGTTGAGGAGATCACCCCGCACGTCGGCGTAGCCGGGATGGACGTAGATGCCCCGCACTCCGCGGATCTGGGCGCCGGAGGAATCGCCCAGATCGCTGACGCCCACGATGACCTCGATGCCCCAGGGGTATTCGCCTTCCATGCAATGGGCGGCCGTGAGCACCCAGTTCGGAGCGATCAGCGAACCACCGCAAAACTGGCGGTCGTAAAGGGACCGGCCCGACTTCTCGGCGATCGCCACCATCCACGGATACTCGCCGGAGGGCGCTTTCGTGCCCCCCACGATCTTGGACTGGGCCGTGGCCTTGGCAGGAGCGAGGAGCATGCCGATGGGCAGACAGATCAGGGAGAGATAAACGGGAATACGGCTCATGCGGAAAGTTTTGGAATCGATTGCAACTCGTGGCTTTCTATCCGATTCAT
>JALRFZ010000547.1 GCA_023253615.1 Verrucomicrobiales bacterium
CACCGGAGATGGTGGACCGGCTTTGCAGGGCACCTTCAACAAGCCCCATGAGATCCGCTTCGACGCGGCGGGTGATCTCTTCATCGTCGACATGGTCAATCACGCCGTGCGAAAGATCGACATGAAGACCGGGATCCTCACCACCATCGCCGGAACGGGCGAGGCCGGCTACAGCGGTGATGGAGGACCCGCGGTGAAGGCCCAATTCAAGCAGCCCCACAGCATCCAGTTTGGTCCCGAAGGCGATCTCTACATCTGCGACATCGGCAATCACGTCATCCGCCGGATCGACATGAAGACAGGCATCGTTTCGACCTTCGCCGGTACCGGAAAGCCCGGCCCGACCCCGGATGGATCGCCCATCGCCGGCACCCCGCTGAAGGGGCCTCGTTCGCTCGATTTCGACCGCGAAGGCAATCTGTGGCTCGCCACCCGCGAGGGGAACCAGGTCTTCAAATTCGATCTCAAGGCCGGAAAGATCCACCACATCGCGGGCACCGGCAAAGGCGGCTTCACCGGCCACGGCGGCCCGGCGCTGGAGGCGACTCTCAGCGGACCCAAGGGCATCACGGTCGATGCGGGGGGCAACGTCTGGCTCGCGGATTGCGAGAGCCATTCCATCCGGATGATCGATGCCAAGACCGGCACCATCGAGCTGATCGCCGGCACCGGCAAAAAAGGCGACGGAGCCGACGGAGATCCGCTGAAATGCGAGCTGGCCCGTCCCCACGGCGTCTATGCCGACGCCGACGGAGGGATCTACATCGGGGACAGTGAAGCCCACAAGATCCGGGTGTTGCGGAAAAAGTAGGCGGGCAGGGGACGCGGGAGGGCGGCCGGGTCCGTGGCCCCGCGCCCGGCCTTCAGTTGCCGGTAGCCTTGTCCACCGCCTTGTCGAGCGCTTCACCGATCTTCTCGCCGGGGCCTTTGGGGTCGATGGCGTCTTCGACGGCCTCGACCGCTTCATCGATTTTTTCGCCGACCTTCTCGGCGGGGCCCTTCTTCTCGCAGGAAACGAGGGCGAAGGAGAGGGAACAGGCGGCGAGCGCGAGGATGGGGAGGGTGGTTTTCATGGGATCATCGGGCCGGCTCCGGCCCATGGCTTTTTTGACGGAATCGGAGGGGGTTGGCAAGGGCAATGCTCCCAACTTGCTGATTTTCATGCGCCTGCTTTTTGTCGCCGACCTTCATTATTCCCTCAAACAGTTCGACTGGCTGCTGGCCGAGGCCGGTCGCCATGATCTCGTCGTGATCGGCGGGGATCTCCTCGACCTCGCTTCCCCGCTCGATCTGGATCTGCAGATCGCCATCGTGGAGAAGTACCTCACCTTGATCTCGCAAAAGGTGTCGCTCGTCGTTTCCTCGGGAAATCATGATGGCGACAGCCGCAACGAGGCGGATGAATCGGTCGCCGCCTGGGTCCGCGAAGCGAGGCACGGGCGGCTCCACACCGACGGGGATGGATTCGACTTCGGCGATGCCCGGATCACCGTTTGTCCCTGGTGGGACGGCGAGGTGACCCGTGCGGAGGTCGATGCGCTGCTGGAACGCGAGTCGCACCATCGGCGCGACCGCTGGATCTGGATCTACCATGCCCCGCCGCATGGATCGCGGACAAGCTGGTCGGGGAAACGCCATATCGGTGATGAATTCCTCACCGCCTGGATCGGGCGGCACCGGCCCGACATGGTCTTCAGCGGTCACATCCACAATTCCCCCTTTTATGGAGAGGGATCGTGGATCGACCGGCTCGGCGATACCTGGGTTTTCAATCCAGGAAGGCAACCAGGCCCCGAGCCGACCACCATCGTCGTCGATCTCGAGCGGGGCACCGCGGAATGGCGGAGCATCGAAGGGGAATCAATCCGCGAGCTCGGGATCGCGGAGGGTTAGGCGCCGCGGGGCGATACGCTCGCGAGGGTGGCGGTGCATGAGGAGATCGATCATGCCATCGACCATGCCGAGATGGTCGTGCCCGTCGAACTGCTGCTTCAGATCGACGAGGTAGCGGTTCACCCCGTCGAGGCGGCGCGCGAGGAGGCGGCAGAGATGCAGGCTGATCGCGGGATTCTCCTCAAGCATGGCCACCGGATCCTCGATCACCCGGAAATGCGCGGGCTCCACCACGCGGACTTCGGCGGTGTGCGGCACACCCAGCAGGGCCGAGAGATCGCCGAAGACGGCTCCAGGTTCGTTCGTGCGGGTGACGGTGATGCCGCCCTTGGTGACTTCGACGACGCCATCGACGAGGAAATACAGCAAACCCGTGCTCCCGCCCTCGGAGATCACGGTCTCTCCGGCTTCGAAAGCGCAGAGGGGATGGTGGTGGAGGTGGTCGAGAAGAGGGGTCATGCCTGGGGATTCGGGGCGGGTGGAGGAACCCCGCTTTCTGAAAGCAGTTTCGATGCCCGTCGCCCGGACGATGATCGGATCCCGGCGGGTTCCCGCCGGATCAGTCGTCACCGCCGCCCTTCAGCTCCGCCATTTTCGCGGTCTTGTCGCCGGCGCGCATGAGGGCCTCGCCCACGAGGATGGCGTCGGCACCCCAGGTCCGGATCCGTTTCGTATCGGTGCCGTTGTGGATCCCGCTCTCGCTCACGAGGATGTGATCCGGACCGACTTCCTCGCTGAGGCGCTCGGTCGTTCCGAGATCGACTTCGAAGGTGCGGAGATTCCGGTTGTTCACGCCGATGATGCGGGCACCCGTCTCAAGGGCGCGTTCCATCTCCCCGAGGTCGTGGACCTCCACGAGCACGTCGAGCTGGTAGTTCCCCGCGACTTCGAGGAGGTGGAGGAGGGTCTCCTGCTCCAGCGCGGCGACGATCAGGAGGATCGCGTCGGCGCCCGCGACGACCGATTCGTAGATCTGGACCTCGTCGATGATGAAATCCTTCCGGAGGAGCGGCAGATCCACCCGCTCGCGGATCTTCGCGAGGTAGGAAAGGTGGCCTTGGAAATACGTTTCGTCGGTGAGGATGGAGAGCGCGTTGGCTCCCGCCTCCGCGTAAGCTTCGGCGATGGCCACGGGATCGAAATCCCGGACAATCGTGCCGGCCGAGGGCGAGGCCCGTTTCACCTCGGCGATGACGGCCAGTTCGCCGGTACCGTAGCCCTCATCCTCGCTCCGGTCCCGGATCGCCCCGCCCAGGGCGGTCTCGAACGAGCGGAAGTCCTCGCGCGCCTGGGCGGCGAATTGGAGTTTCTCGCGCACTGGCATCAGGCGCCGCACTTCCTCGGCTTTGTCGGCGAGGATTTCGTCGAGTTTGTTCCCGAATTTCTTCATCTCTGGAGGGCAGGGGAGGCACCCTTACCCCGCCATTTCCGGCCTGCCAATGAATTCTAAAATTTTTGCCTTGAAAATCGCACGAACCCCGGCATCTTACCGTCCGCTCCGCCGCAAGGTGGATCACGCGGGTGTAGCTCAGGGGTAGAGCGCAACCTTGCCAAGGTTGATGTCGTGAGTTCGAATCTCATCACCCGCTCCAATTTTCTCATCACACAAGGTTTCGCGGAGGTCCTTCCTTGGAGACGCTGTATCGCTGGTCGAAGTTCATCGAGGAAGACCGGCTCGAGGAGTGGGAGAACCGCTTCATTGCCGAGGAGGTTTCCTACGTGCTCGAAAAGGCCGAGAAACGCCGCCGCTGGTTGCTGTCCGTCTACGCCACCACCCGGGAGGAAGCGGACGATCTTCTCGCCCGCCATGGAGGATCCGTCGATCCCCTCGCTCCCGTGCAATGGCAGCCCGCGCCCGGCTCCGGCGCGGAAATGTTGCTGCGGGTGCGCGATGCGCTTCTCGTCACCGGCTCGGACGAACCCGCCACGATCGCCCGCCTCGCGGCCGGGCATCCCGGGCGCATCGTGCTCAGCTTTCCTCCCCAGCTGGCCTTTGGCACCGGGGCGCATCCCACCACGGCCGGTTGCCTCCGCTTCCTCGTGGATTTCGCGAAGGCACGGCCCGGCGGACCCTGGAGCGTGCTGGATCTCGGGTGCGGCAGCGGCATCCTCGCCATTGCCGCGGCGAAGCTCGGTGCCTCCCGCGTCGTCGCGGTGGAAAACGATGGCATGGCCCTCATCTATGCCCGGGAGAACGCGGAGCGCCACGGAGTCGCCGACCGGATCGAATTCATCGAAGGCGACGCCATCGCCTTGATGGCTGCGGAAGCCGGGCGGCCCTACGACCTCATTGCCGCGAATCTCTTCAGCGACCTCCTCGAGGCGCTTTTTCCGCGTTTTCCCGCGCATCTCGCCGCGGGGGGAGAGCTCATCGTCTCGGGATTCCTCGCCATCCAGGCCGATTCCATCCGGCGCCACGCCGATGCCGCCGGCCTCCCCTTGTACGACACGACGAGGCGGGGGAAATGGATGGCCGGACGGGCCCGGCGCGTGGATCCGGACGCCTGAGCGGACCTGCGTGAGAAAAGCGTCGTCGCAAATCCCGATTCATCCGGTATACTTCGCGCGCGCCCAGTGAGAACCGCGCTGCTCCGGAGTCTCCTCCGGGGCTCGTCCCCCACCCGCCCGTCCCCATGAGCCAGTATGCCCTCCTCAACGTGATCCGGATGTTTTTCCTCCTCCTCGCGGGGTTCATCGGGGCGCTCGTCGCGATGGGGGAAAACGCTTCGATCTGGTGGTTCGGATCGATCATCGGCCTGGGATTCGCCTCGATGGTGATCGTGTTCGACATCATGTTGCGGCACCTCACCTTCCGCTCGTTTTCCCACGGGACCTTCGGACTCCTCATCGGCCTGCTCTGCGCCTGGCTCGTCACCCGCATCGGCTTCTTCGAGACCGATCTCGCCCAGCAGTTCCCGCTCGCCGGCAGCATTTTCAATCTCGGGGTCTTCCTCGGGTTCGGCTTCATCGGCGTGATGCTCGCCTTGCGGAGCAAGCGCGAGGAGTTTTCCCTGCTCATCCCCTATGTCCGATTCCGCCAGGATTCCTTGCAGGATCTGCCCACCCTGCTCGATACGAACATCATCATCGACGGCCGCATTCCCGGCATCTGTGCGGCCGGCTTCCTCGGCGGCGCCCTCGTCGTGCCCCGCTTCGTGCTCGACGAGCTGCAGAAAATGGCCGACTCCTCCGATGAGCTGAAACGAGGCCGCGGACGCCGGGGGCTCGACACCCTCAACGCGATGAAATCGACCAACGGGATCGACATGACCATCCGCGACGAGTCTTTCGAGGCGGGGCTCTCCACCGAGGCGAAAATGTTGCAACTCGCCGACCTCCTCGACGCCCGCATTCTCACCAACGACGCCAATCTCGGCAAGGTCGCCCGCCTCAAGGGCATCTCCGTGCTGAATCTGAACGAGCTCTCCCTCGCCCTGAAGCCGATCGTGTCGCCGGGTGATGAACTCGCCCTGGAACTCGTCAAGGAAGGCAAGGACGACCACCAGGCCGTCGGTTACCTGCCCGATGGCACGATGATCGTCGTGAACCACGCCAAACGCCATATCGGCACGCTCCAACACGTCATCGTCGCCGGTGCCGTGCAGACCAGCGCCGGCCGGCTCATCTTCGCCGAAATGAAGAAGTAAAGCCTCCCGGAAGGCCGGGGTGGCGTGATCGCGGTAGGAACTCCGGGAGGGTGGCGGGGTCTCATTCCGCGGTATTCCTCATTGCCATGATCACCCCGTCCTTCCGCGCCGCTCTTGCGGCGTTTCTTTTCACCGCCCTTTCCCCCGGATCGCACGCCGCCCCCGGAGAAAAAGCCGCGATCGACCCCGCCGCCGCCGCCGCCCGGATCGACGCCCTCATCCTCGAGGCGCTTGCAAAGGAAAACCTCGAGCCGAATCCGGAGGCCGGCGACGAGGTCTTCGTCCGGCGGATCCATCTCGATCTCATCGGCCGGATACCGACCAAGGCCGAGACCCTCGCCTTCCTCCAGTCCGCCGACCCTGACAAACGCACCAAGCTGATCGACGCCCTGATCGGGTCCGACGGCTACGTCTCGCACCAATACAACTGGTTCGCCGACCTCCTGCGTTCGCGCACCTCCATCTCCGGCAACGGGCAGAGCCTCGGTGCCGGCATGGCCTACGAGAAGTGGCTGAAAGAGGCGATCCGCACCAACCGGCCCTACGACGAGATCGTCTACGATCTCGTCACCGCGTCCGGGAGCAGCTGGGAGAATCCCGCCACCGGGTACTACCTGCGCGATTTCAGCATGCCGCTCGACAATCTCGCCATCACCACCCAGGTCTTCCTGGGGACCCAGATCGTGTGCGCCCAGTGCCACAACCATCCCTTCGACTCCGTCACGCAGATGGATTACTACCACCTCGCCGCCTTCACCTACGGGATGAACGGCAGCAACGGCCATCCCGTGCAGCAGGCCGCCATGGAGGTGCTCGCCCGGCAGCGGGCCGCCGCCTCCGGAGAAGCCGGCAAAGGAAAAGGCGCCAAGGGCAACAAGGGCAAGGGGAAAGCCAAGGCCGCCGCGAGGCCCGGCAATCCCTACGCCGGGCAGGACGGCGACCTGCGCAAGGCCGCCTCGGAGATCCTTTTTCCCCTGCGTTTCAACAACGTCAACGCCACCGACCGCGCCCTCCGCCTGCCGAAGGATTACCAGTACGACGACGCGAATCCCCTCGCCGTGGTGAAACCTTCGACCCTCTTCGGGAAAGAGGCCGTCCTCAGCGGGAGCGCCCACCCCATCCATGCCTTCGGAGAGTGGCTCACCTCGCCGGAGAATCCCCGCTTCACCAAGGTCATCGCCAACCGTCTCTGGAAGCGCGCCTTCGGACTCGGCCTGATCGAGCCCGTCGATGATCTCAAGGACAACACGGTGGCGCCGAACGCCCCCCTCATGGCCTACCTCGAGGAGCTCCTGCGCGATCTCGATTACGATCTCCACACCGTCCAGCGCATCCTCTACCGCACCGACGCCTACCAGCGCGAGGCCACCCTCGAGGAGCACGTCCCCGGCGCCCCCTACCACTTCGCGGGCCCCGTCCTCCGCCGCATGAGCGCCGAGCAGATCTGGGATTCCCTCGTCGCCATGACCGTGGACAACCCTGACCGTCCCGATTCCGGCCGTATCCTCACCGGAGACAAGCGCCTCGCCGAAGTCCAGCTCATCGCCGAGGCCGTCTACGACCAGAAACCCGCCCAGTTCCTCAAGAACATGCGCGAGGTCGTGAAGGTC
Organism: Verrucomicrobiales bacterium; assembly: GCA_023253615.1. Classification (GTDB taxonomy): domain Bacteria; phylum Verrucomicrobiota; class Verrucomicrobiia; order Verrucomicrobiales; family DEV007; genus Arctic95D-9. Next base: position 7,151 of record JALRFZ010000547.1, read on the forward strand.
CAGGAAGAGCTCTCCGTGCGCATCGAGGCCGCCCAGCGGAAAGTCGCCGAGGCCCGGGAAAAGGGCGATCCCGATCTCATCAAACAGGCGAGCCAGGAAGCCCGCGTCATCAAGAACGAACTCGATCAACGCATCGAGGAAGTCGTCTACCGGGATGGACTCCAGCGCAAGCTCGATGCCATGAAAGGCCGGCCCGCCCTCGAGACCGCCGCCAAGACCAACGCCGCGCCGGAGCCCGCGGCCCCCTCCGGCACCATCGCCGGCGACCGGCTCATGGACGAGCTCGCCGCTTCCCTCCTCGCCAACTACGGCACCTTCGAGGAAGGCATGGCCGATGTCGCCGGGAGCGAACGCAGCGGGATCATCCGCGAGTTGATCGACGCCATGTTCGCCGATCGCGAGGCCGCGCTCCGCGACGAGCGCGCCGCCACCCGCGCGGCCGAGCTCGCCGCCTGGAAGGTGAAGGCCAAGGAAGACAAGGCCGCCTACCGGAATTTCGACCGCATCATCCGCGATCGCATGAAGCGGGCCTCCGAGCTGAACCAGCCTTCGCCCGCCGGCCACTTCCTGCGCGAATTCGGGCAGAGCGATCGCGAGCTCATCGAGAACGCCAGCCACGACGCATCCGTCACCCAGGCCCTCGCCATGCTCAACGGCCCCGTCCTTTCCTCGGTGACGAACCGCTATTCCGTCCTCATGCGCGCGATGAAGGGGGAGAAGTTCGAGGATCGCCTCGAGACGATCTACCTCACCATGCTCAGCAGGCTCCCCACGGAGGACGAGAAAGCGATCTTCCGCGAAGCCTGGGCCGCCGATCCCGAATCCGGCAGCGTCACCGGCATCGTCTGGACCGTGCTGAACACCCGCCAGTTCCTTTTCGTCCAGTGATCGCCGCCCGGCAGTCTCCGACCCAACCCTCTTCACCCGACCTTCCGACCCTCTTGCATCACCCATGAATCCGGACACCGACCTTTCCCGCCGACACTTCATCAGCCGCGCCGCGAAGTCCTTCCTCGGCGTCAGCGCCCTCGCCGGCCTGCCTGATTTCGCCCGCGCCGCCGGGGCCGGGGCCTCGACCGCGAAGCAGGTCGCCACCGCCAAACGCGTCATCTACCTCTACATGGAGGGCGGCATGTCCCATCTCGATACCTTCGATCCGAAAACCGATGGAGACGTGATGGGGCCGACCCGGCGTCTCGACACCAAGGTCGACGACCTGAAGCTGACCGACAACCTCCCGCTCCTCGCCCGCCACGCCGACCGGCTCGCCGTGATCCAATCGATGATCTCGACCCAGGGCGCCCACAAGCAGGGGAATTACTACATGCACACCAGCTACGAGATCCGCACCTCGATCCGCCACCCCGCCATGGGGGCCTGGTTGCTGAAGTTCAACGGACGGAACAATCCCTCACTCCCCGGCAACGTCATGATCGGGAACAACTCCTCGCACCCCGGGGCCGGCTTCTTCGAGGCCAGCCTCTCGCCCCTGATGATCCGCGATCCCGAGGGCGGCTTGCAGAACAGCGCCATGGCCCGCGGCATGACGGAGGAACGTTTCAACTTCCACCGATCCCTCGCCGAGAAGCTCGACGCCCCCTTCGTCGAGCGCTACGACCAGAAGAACGTCCGCGCCTACACCGATATGTATGCCGACGCGATCAAGCTGATGCGCAGCAAGGATCTCGCCGCCTTCGACCTCTCCGCCGAGCCCGAGGCGCTGAAGGAGCGGTATGGCAAAAATCCCTTCGGCCAGGGGTGTCTCCTCGCGCGCCGCCTCCTCGAGCATGGCGTGAGTTTCGTCGAGGTCGCCATGGGCGGATGGGACACGCACAACTCGAATTTCGTGAACGTCCCCACCCAGGCCGGCATCCTCGACGCCGCGTTCTCCACCCTGCTCGACGACCTCGGCCGCCGCGGCCTGCTCGATGACACCCTCGTCGTCCTCGCCACCGAATTCGGCCGCACCCCCGAGATCAACACCAACGAGGGCCGCGACCACCATCCCCAGGCCTTCACCTGCGTCCTCGCCGGAGGCGGCGTGAAAGGCGGCACCGTCTACGGAAAGACCGACGAACGCGGGGCGAAGATCCTCGACAAGCCCGTGAAGGTGCCCGACTTCAACGCCACGATCGGCTACGCCCTCGGCCTGCCCCTCGACCAGGTCCTGTATTCCCCGACGATGCGGCCCTTCACCCTCGCCGACAAGGGGCAGCCCCTCGTCGAGCTGTTCGCGTGAGGGAGGACCCCTGGCGGAGGGAAGGTGGGATTTTCGTGAGATTCCCGGAAAAAATTCCGCATGAAACGGTCTCCCGATCGTCTCATGCGTAACGCTTGGCGTCGGCTCCGGCCGCCGGGCTTCCACCCATTCACACTCCCATGAAACACTCCCTGATTCTCAGTCTCCTCGCCCTCGTGGCGGCTTCCACGCTGGTTTCCTGCACGCCGGGTGAACGCGGCGCGCTCATCGGCGGCGCCCTCGGTGCCGGTACCGGCGCCCTCATCGGTGACGAAACCGGCGCCCTCGTCGGTGGCGCGATCGGCGCCATCGCCGGATCCGAGATCTCGAAAAACCGGGCCGCGCGCAACCACTACTACAACACCCACGGCGGCCCCTACTACGGCGGCGGTTACGGTGCTCCGGCCCCCGGCTACCGGGGCGGCTATCGCGGCGGTTACCGGGGCTACTGATCCCGGTCCGCGTCCCTTGGTCTAGAAATGAGAAACAAGCGGGAAGGTCAGGCCTTCCCGCTTTTTTCGCGTCCGCTCGTCTGCCTCACACCGCGCGCTGCTTGAAGTAGACCGTCGCCAGCGGCGGCACCTCGACCTGGATCGAGAAAGGACGGCCGTGCGACTCCTGCGGACGCGCGGGGATCCCGCCGGCCGATCCCAGGTTCGACCCGCCGTAGAGCGAGGAGTCGGAGTTCAGGATCTCCTCGTAAAAACCGCCCTCGGGCACCCCGAGCCGGTAGCCGGAGCGCGGCACCGGCGTCGCGTTCACCAAGATCACGATCGTCTCACCCCGGCGGCTCCGCCGGATGAAGGAAAAGAGGCTGTGCTTCGCGTCGTTGTGGTCGATCCACTCGAAGCCGCCCGGTTCGTGATCGAGTTCGTTCAGGGCCGCCTCGCCGACATAGACGCGGTTGAGATCCCGCACGAGCCGCTGCACGCCCTTGTGTTCGTCGAAGTCGAGGAGATGCCAGGGCAGGCTCACGGCGTGGTTCCACTCCTCCGATTGCCCGATGTCGAGCCCCTGGAAGAGCAGCTTCTTTCCGGGATGGGCGAACATCCAGGCGAGGAAAAAGCGGACGTTCGCCATCTGCTGCCAGCGGTCGCCCGGCATTTTCTGCACCAGCGATCCCTTTCCATGCACCACCTCGTCGTGGCTGAGGACGAGCACGTAATTCTCGTGATAGGCGTAAATCATCGAGAAGGTTGCCTTGCCATGGTGATACTTCCGGTGGACCGGCTCGTGGCTCATGTAGGCGAGCGAGTCGTTCATCCAGCCCATGTTCCACTTGAAGCCGAAGCCCAGGCCGCCCGTATCGACGGGACGCGAGACGCCCGGGAAGGCGGTCGATTCCTCCGCCAGGGTCATGATGCCGGGATTCTCCTCGTAGCAGATCTGGTTGAGCTGCTTCAGGAAGGCGATCGCCTCGATGTTCTCGCGGCCGCCGTATTGGTTCGGGATCCATTGGCCGTGCTCGCGCGAATAGTCGAGATAGAGCATCGAGGCCACCGCATCGACGCGGAGACCGTCGATGTGGTATTCCTGCAGCCAGAACATCGCGTTGCTGATGAGGAAATTCCGCACCTCGTTGCGGCCGTAGTTGAAGATCAGGGTGCCCCAGTCGGCAT
>JALRFZ010000600.1 GCA_023253615.1 Verrucomicrobiales bacterium
CCGCGGAGTTTCGTGAAGGTTTCCTGGCGACTGTCGGAGAGGTTGGAGAACATGGGAAGGGCGCGGCCTTCGGCCGCGGTAAAAGGTGGGATGCGGCGGGAGGCCGCGGTAAAAAGTGGGAAGGTAAAAGGTAAGCGTGCTCAGAGAACCGTGGATTCGATGAGCACGCCATTCGCGATCATTTGATGCCCTCGGCATCTATCTCCGCTTCGCTCCGATTGCGGAAGCGAAGCGCATTCGCGGTCATGCGCTTTGAAAAAAGCTGAACATGGCCCGCCTGCTGGCGCGGTAAAAGGTCGTGTTCAACGAACGCACCCGGACGACGCGGTGGCGACGTGGACGTCGGGCCGCGGGAAAGGTGGCGCCCAGTGCCAGAAACGAAGTAAAAGGTAAAAAGTGAAAGGTCGGCGTGCTGAGGGTGCGTCTGGTTCGCGCGGTGGCGACGTGGACGTCACCACTACGGGCGGAAGACTCCGCGCACGCCGGATCGCGGAGGTTTGAACCCGTTCAACGCGAATGGACCGCGAATTCAGAAAAATGGATCCGTTCGATTCGTGGTTCCCCTCCCTTGCCGCGCGTCCCTCCCCACGCCTCACGTCTTGCGCCGATCGCGCCACACATCGGTGATGGCGGCGAGAACGATGACGAGTCCGGTGATGAGGAATTTCACCGGATCGGAGGCGCCGAGGTTGGCGAGTCCGGCGTCGAGGGTGGCGATGATGAGGACGCCGAGAAAACTCCCCGTCACGGAGCCTCGTCCGCCCATGAGACTGGTGCCGCCGACGACGACGGCGGCGATGGCGGAGAGCTCGATCCCGGCGCCGGCGTTCGGATCGACCGCGCCCATCTTCGAACTGGCGAAGGCGGCGCCGATCCCGGCGAGGGCTCCGGCGATGGCGAAGACGGCGATGCGGACGGGGCGCGTGCGGATGCCGGAATAGACCGCGGCCTCCTCGTTCGCACCGATGACGAGAAGATGGCGGCCGAAGACGGTGCGGCGCAGCACGATTTGTCCGGCGATGACAAGCAACACGGCGAGAAGGATGGCGGGGGAAAGGCCGAGTCCGCCAAGCGGCGCGCCGAGGGCTTCGACAGGCTTGCCGATGTAGCGGGTCTCGGATCCCGTGGCGAGGTAGGCGAGGCCGCGCGCGACCTGCATCATGCCGAGGGTGACGATGAAGCTGGCGACGCGGAAGCGCACCGAGACGAAGCCGTTGATCCAGCCGCAGGCGGCCCCGGTGAGCACCGCGAGGGGCAGGGCGGCGGCGAGGGGCAGCCCGCCGTCGACCATGGCGATCCCGAGGATGGCGCCCGAAAAAGCCATGACCGAACCGACCGAGAGATCGATGCCGCCGGTGAGGATGACGAAGGTCATGCCCACGGCGAGGACGGTGAGGGCGGGCACCTGGTTGGCGATCTGGTGGAAGGTCGCGGCCCCGAGGAAATTCCTGCCAAAGACACCAAAGACCGCGACGAGCAGACCGAGCACGGCGAGCAGCCCGAGCGATTCCCCGGGACGGAGGCGGGATGGTGAAGGTGTCGCGTCAACGCTCATGTCTACCACGGTGAATCTGATTCTCCGTGTCCCTCCGTTCCCTCCGTGGCGGAACCGGCTCTACCACAGGGATCACGGAGGAACACGGAGGCCGGAATCAAGGCAATTGCGCCTGGGTGATGAGGTCGACGGGGGTTTTTTTGTCGGCGGGGGCGGCTTCGCCCTTGAGGATGGAAAGCGCGGCCTCGATGCCGTAGACGGCGAGTTGTCCGCCGTGCTGGTCGGCGGTGGCGAGGATGCGTCCTTCGCGGATGAGGGCCTGCACCGCGCTGATGTTGTCGAAGCCGACGATGCGGACCTGTCCTTCCTTCCCGGCCGCCTTCACCGCGGCCGCGGCCCCGAGGGCCATGCTGTCGTTGCACGCGAGAATCGCGGCGAGGTCGGGATGGGCGGTGAGGATCGAGGCGGTGACGCTGTTGGCTTTTTCCATCTCCCACGAGGCGCTCTGCACCGCGACGACGGCGGCCCCGGCCGTCTGCATCGCTTCCTCGAAGCCGGCGCGGCGCTGCTGGGCGTTGAAGGCGGTGGGCACACCCTCGAGGATCGCGACCTGGTCGCCGCGCTTGAGTTGTTTGGCGAGTTCCTCGCCGACGAGGCGGGCGCCCTCGCGGTTGTCAGGGCCCACGAAGGGGATGGCGGCCCCGGACCCGGCGAGGACCTCGCGGTCGAGGCGGTTGTCGATGTTGACGACGACGATGCCGGCATCCTGCGCGCGTTTGAGCACGGGGACGAGGGCTTTGGAATCGGCAGGGGCGATGACGATGGCGGCGACGCCACGGGCGATCATCTGCTCGACGAGGGCGACTTGCTGGGCGAGGTCGGTCTCATTGCGGATGCCGTTGGAAACGAGCTCGAAGCTCTCCGCATTCTGTTTCCGGTAGGCTTCCGCGCCGTCTGCCATGGTCTTGAAGAACTCGTTGGCGAGGGACTTCATGACGAGGGCGACCTCCGGTTTGCCCGGGGTTCCGTGATTGCCTTCACAGGCGGGGAACAAGAACGCGGCGGCGAGGGGAAGAAGGGAGAAACGTTTCATCGGGGTCGGGGGATGGTCGCAAATCCCGACGGAGTGTGCCAGACCTTTTTTGGTGCTTGGTGCTTGGGGTGGTGTAGGGCGGAATGGCATTCCGCCGGACGACGCGGTGGCGACGTGGACGTCGGGCCGGGGGAAGGGTGGCGCCCAGTGCCAGAAACGAAGTAAAAGGTAAAAAGTAAAAGGTGAAAGGTCGGCGTGCTGAGGGTGCGTCTGGTTCGCGCGGTGGCGACGTGGACGTCACCACTACTTGCAGAAGACTCCGCGCACGCTGGTAGTGGTGGTCTCCAGACCGCCACCCACGGACGACGCGGCTCTTTCGGTTTTCACGATACGGAGCCCCGGCGTCTGGCGCATTGGATTCGGCGTCGGTGCAATCGGGATCGTTGCCCCATTTCATGCTGGCGAAGATACGCGCGATCTCGATGTGAACGGTGAATCCCGGGAGATCCGTGTCCTAGGCGATGCGGGCGAAGCGGTCGGTCAAGCCAGCACCGTCCTGGAGCCTGGCTTTGCCTCGTTGCCTCGAATCTCGACACCGGCCGCCCGAGCCTCCCGCCGCGCTCGTCTGCGAAATTGACGGGGGAAGGCTCCCGGGTCTCAGAATCTCCACTCCGCGCCAAAGATGAAATTCCTCTCCGGGCCGTTGAGGCCCGATCCGTGGACACGGTAGGTCTCGTCGGTGAAGTTCTCCAGAGCCGCGGTGAGGCTGAGTCCGTTGCCGAGATCGTAGCCGCCGCGCACCGTGCCGATGACGTAGCCGGGCGTGCCTCCGGGCGGGATGCGCTCGGTGTCGAGCGTGTCGCGCAAGGGCAGCAGATCCTGTTCGGACGCACCCTGGGCGAAGAGTTCGACCCAGATGTCGTCCGTGGGCGTCCATCGGATCCCCGCCTGGGCGGTGAAGGGCATGATGCGGCTCACGGGTTCGCGGAGACCGTTCGCCTCGAGGTCGCCATCCTGCCACGACCACCAGCCGAAGAGGGTCAGGTTGTCCGTCAGACCGTTTTCGATCTCCATCTCGACGCCGCTGATGTATCCGTTTCCACCGTTGATTTTGGTGACTTCGTTGGACCCATCGACGATGCGGCCGGTTCGGGTGCCCACAATGTAGTCCTCGATGTCGGTGTGGAACCACGAAGCCGAGGCGCGGGTGCGGTCTTCCTCACGACGCACGCCGATTTCGAAGGAAGTGAATTTTTCAGGATCGAGCCCGGGCGAGGGCGTCTCGATCTCGCCCGATCGCGCGAGGTCGAGGCGCGACAGGTCGGAGAGATTCGGAGCGCGGAAACCCTGCGAGACGCCGCCGAAGATTGAATGGATCTTCTCGTCGTCGAGCTGCTGCACGAAGCGCGCGCTGCCGACGGTGCTCGTCCATTCATCCTCGAAAGATGAGAGATTTCCCGAGAGCGGATCCTCGGCGCGGCCGATGTCCGCCCGGGCGAGGGTGGTGCGGGCACCGAGCCAGACGTCGAGTCCCTCGTTGATGGCGATACGGTCCTGGATGAAGAGATCGGCGAGTTCGTAGGTGGAATCATCGGGCACGGGCCCCTGGATGTCGCGTTCGTCGAAGCTGCCGTCGTTGTTGAAGTTTTCGCGATAGGAATCGACGCGGTCGATGTAGTAACTCGCGCCGTAGGTGAGATAGCCGAATCGGGTGTCGGAGGAGAACTGGGCCATCGCACCGTAGGTATCGACATCGAAGCCGCTCACGTTGATGCGTCCATCCCCGATCGCCCGCACGCGGTATTGCTCCTCGGCCTGGCGCTGGTGGCTGATGCCGACGAGGTAATGATCGATCGCCCCGCCGGGATTGCCTTCGAGCTGGAGGTAGGTGAGGTGGCGTTGTTGATCAAGGGAGCGGCGCTGGTCGGATCCGATCGTCGTCCCGCGGTAAGGGATGCCGTGGATCGTGCTGTGGGTGCGCCACGCGTCGTTCTGGTGGACCTGCTGGTGGAGGAAGGTGAGGCGGGTTTCAGGATTCAGAAAGAATTCCGCCTTCAGATCCATGTCCCACTCCTCGTAGCCGCTGTTCGGGTTTTCGCCCTGACCCGCGGTGCGGAGATCCCCGTAGTCCTTTCCGGTGAAGCCGAAGAGAAAGCCGTAGGAATCGGCCTCGGAGACATGTCCCTCGACGCGTCCGGTGTAGCTCTGCTCGGCCGAGGACCAGCGTCCGAAGGTGCGGCCACCGGTGAGAAAGCCGCTCCCGGCGTAGACGGGACGCGCGGTGAGGGCATTCAGGGTGCCGCCGATGGCATCGCTGCCGTGGAGGACGGAGCCCTGGCCTTTCACAAGTTCGACGGAGCGCAGGGAGTATGGGTCGATCGTGTTCCAGTATTGGTTCGGTCCATCGCGGAAGACCGAATTGTTCAGGCGGATCCCGTCGATGAGGGCGAGGTTGCGGTAGCCGGTGAAGCCGCGCACGAAGGGCGAGCCCTGTCCGTGGGCGGTCTTTTGCACCATCACCGACGGCGTCTCCGAGAGCAGCTCGGGCAGCGAGCGTCCGAGGCGGTCGATGATCGTCTCTCCGCCGAGCGTGGCGATGGCGTAGGGCGAGGCCGTCACAGGCGCCACCTCGCGCGTCGGCGTCACCACCAGCGGCACATCGAGATTGCTCTCCGCATCGGCGAGAAAGACGGGCGCCGGTGTCGGCACCGGGGCGGATCCGGATCCGGTGATCACGACGGGATCGAGCGTGCTCTCGACCGGGACGATGTCCTGGGAGAAGGCATGGCCTCCGGTGGCGAGCGATCCGGCGGCGAGCAGACGG
>JALRFZ010000642.1 GCA_023253615.1 Verrucomicrobiales bacterium
AGATGGATGTCTTCTGCCAGCTCGTCGATGCCGTCGAACATCCGAACTTCGGGGTCAACTATGATCCCAGCAACACCTACCTCGCCGGAGAGGATCCCGTCGCATTGCTCAAACGCGTCTCCCATCGCGTCGTGACGATGCACGCGAGCGACCGCTACCTCGCCGAAGGCACCATCGAGGACCTGCGCCGCGAGGAAGGCGGTGCGACCGGCTATGCCAAACGCCTCCGCCACGGCGAGATCGGCAAGGGGCTCAACGACTATGACGCCATTTTCTCCGAGCTGAAGAGCAAGGGCTTCGACGGCTGGATCAGCATCGAAGACGGCGTCGACGGCATGGAGCAGCTCGAGCGCAGCGTCGCCTTCCTGAAACAAAAGATCGCGCAGTATTGGCCGTGAGACCGGAACCGTCGCCGGTTCCGCCACACTCGGAAAGGTCACCCCTTCACCTCCACCGCACCCTTGATGAGCCGGCAGAATTCCTTCTTCGTCACCTTGTGGTGCGTGCCTCTCGCGGCATCGGCGGGATCGAGCTTCTTGTATTCCACCGAGAGCCGTTCGAGATGGACGATGCGGTAGAGGTCGCGTCCCTGTTGCCAGAGTTGGTTTTGATGGAGTCTCATAAGGTCACAGGGGGCGAATGCCGACATAGACGCGGTGGATCGCCTTCTTCGCCCGCTCATGGGCTTTGATGGCGTGCCGCTCGGTGAAAAATCCATCGCGCTGCAGGCGCTTCTCGAAGCCCGGCTCCTCGCCTGCCGCCCAGAAGGCGACGCGGCCGCCGGGTCGCAGGGATTCACGGATCATCTTGAAACCACCCTTCCCGTAGAGGCGGCGGTTCTGCGGTTGCACCAGCGAGGTCGGCCCGTTGTCCGTATCGAGCAAAATGGCGTCCCACTTCTCTCCTTTTCCATCGGCGGCACGACGGATGCAATCGTAGACGTCGCCTTCGTGGATGCCCACCCGCGGATCGTCGAGTAGGTGGCCGTTGAGATCGTGCAAGTATTCGCGGTTCCAAGCCACCACCTCGGGCAGGAGCTCCGCCACCACCACTTCCGCCGCCGACCCCGAGAGCTCGAGGACACGCTGCAGGCTGAAGCCGAGACCGAGCCCTCCGATGAGGACCCGGCCCGCGAGATTGGCGATTTTGTCAGGACAAGCGAGATCGGCGAGGACACGCTCCGAGAGCGTCCAGGTCGAACTCATCAACTGCGTCCCGTCGAGCTTCAGGAAAAAGTCCCCGTCGTGTTCGTGCAGGGAAAACTTCGATCCATCCGGAGTCCGGACTTCGCCGAGGGTGACGGTTGGTTTCATCGGATCGGAGCCTTGCCCTCAGTTCAGTTTCTTGATGCGGAGATTCCGGTATTCCATCTGCCCGCGATCCCCTTCGAGTCCGATCGGTCCGGTCGGTGGCACCTCCATGGCCTCTTCGAGGACCTCGCCGTTGCAGGTGGCGCGGGCCTTGCCGTCCTGCACCGTCACGATGAGTTCGTTCCAATCCTGCGGCTGGTAGTTCTTGAGATCCTTGTAAGGACCCGCGAGCGGGTAATCGCGGCACTGCAACTGCGGCTGCCGGATGAAGACCCCGCTGTCCGCGTTCGGTGTGGCGCGGAATTCGAGCTTCAGGATGAAGTCGCCGTCGAATTCCTCCGTCGTCCAGAGCTGTTGGATGCGGCGTCCCTCCGCCGGGGTTTTCACGACGAGGCGTCCGTTGATCGCGGCGTAGCGTCCGTCATCGCTCGTCGTTTTGCCATCGAAGTCCACCGCCTCGGTCACCTCGACAAAGACGGGCGCGTCGGGACGCGGCACCATCTTGTTCTGCTTCCGCGGAGGCGTGGGGCGGAAACCCCAGCCGGTCAGATCCTTTCCGTTGAAGAGACTGACATAACCCTCTTCGACCGGAGACTCGACCCTCTCCGTTTCGAGGAAGCCGAGCGTCGCGAGGACGGGACGCAGCGCCGCCGTCCAGCGATCATATCCCGCCGGATTGAGATGCAGCAGATCCTTGAACCACTGCGGATCCGCCTCGCCATCGGCACCGGCGAAAAGCGTCCACGTATCGAGCAAGGTGACCTGTTCGTCGCCCCGGACGAGATCGGCATAGAGGCGGTTCAGCGCCTGCACCTTCTCCTTCGGCCGCGACTTCTCCGGAGAACTCGGGAAGACTTGACACAACACCACCGGCACCTTGGGATCGTGCGCCTTGATGGCCGCGAGGATGAGTTTCACATTCTCCGCCGCCACCGGGGGCTCGAGCCCGATCTCGAGATCGTTCGTACCCATCAGCATCACGATCGCCGAGGGATTCAGGGAAAGGACGTCATCGAGACGGACCAGCATGCCGCGGGTCGTGTCGCCGCCGATGCCGCGGTTGGCGCTTTTCATTCCCGGAAAGCGGTCCGGCAGGCTCGTGCCCCAGCCCTGCGTGATCGAGTCGCCGAGAAAGACGACGCTCATCTGATCCGCCTCCACCTCCGTCGCCCACTTCGCCCGCATTTCGGGCCAGCGTTTCATGAGCCCCTCGAAGCGGCGCAAAGGACCGACGCCGGGCAAGGAGGCCTCCGCCTCGACCGAGGGGAAGGCAAAACGATCCTCCTGACCGGAGACGGGCAGAATGAAAAAACAAAGCGCGAGAAACCAGGGGGCTTTCATGGATCGGCAGCGTAAGCCCCGGAAGCGGGCGCGGCAAACGGGAATGAGGTCGGCGATCTTGACATCGCGAAACCAGCCCCTCATACTTTCCCGATGTCTCACGCGGAACTGAGAAAACGGATCGAAGAAGGCCTGCCCTTCACCCTCCACGTCGCCGATGGCCGGACGTTTCACATCCCCCACCGCGACTACGTCTTCCTGGCACCCCATTCCACCACGGTCATCGTGGCGGAGACGAATCCCGAAAATCCGGACGAGACGGTCAACAACATCATTCCTCTCCTGATGGTTTCCGGTGTGACCCAGATCCGGCCATCGGATCGGGTGGCGGAGGGGTGATTTTTTCACCCGGGTCTTCTCGCCCGATGCTCACTCCGCCGCAAACACCCGCTTCCCGCCGAGCCAGGTCTCCTTCACTTGGATCGCCTTCACCTCGTCCACCGGACAAGTCAGGATATCGCGGTCGATCACGATGAAGTCGGCGAGCTTCCCGGCTTCGAGGGATCCCTTCTCCTTTTCCTCGAAGGTGAGCCAGGCGTTGTTGATCGTGTAGAGGCGGATCGCCCCGGCGCGGTCGATGATCTGCTCGGTGCGGATCGGCTCGCCCATCCAGCGAGGGTGTCTTGTCAGGGTGGTCCACATCCCGAGGAAGGGGTTGTAGGGATTCACGGATCGCAGGCTGCCGACCTTCTGCATGTGATCGGAGCCGCCACCGGCGACGACGCCCTTTTCCTCGAGGGTCTTGTAGGGCTGGAAGAACTCGAGCCGCTCGTTGCCGAATTGCTTCAGCAGGGTGCGCCCGTCGAGATAGAGCCAAGCCGGCTGGAGATCGGCGACGATGCCGTGTTTGGCCATCTTCTCGATCGCTTCGGCGGTCATGAAATTGCAATGGGTCACGCAGGGACGCTGCTCGTTCACGGGGAAGTCGTTCTCCCCGATGCGGGCGTAGGTATCGACGAGCCGCTCGACGGCCCCGTCCCCGACCGAGTGGGCGGTGAACTGGAGATCCTTCGAGAGGGCGTGCTTCGCCATTTCGTAAAGTTTCTCGGACTCGACGTAGACCATGCCGCGATACTCCGGATCATCGATCCCGTAGGCAGTGCTGACACCCCAGGGGCGCTTCATGTAGGCGCTGCCGGTGAGCATGCCGCCGTCGAGGAAGATCTTGATGCCGCGCAGCCAGAGCTGGTTGTTGTAGGCGTGCAGGGGATGGGCGGCCGCCTTGTCGATGTTGGCCTTGACCTGTTCGATCGGCGCGCCGGCACCGACGGAGTAATAAAGAAAGACCCGGCAGGTGAGCCGGCCCGAATCGCGCAGAGCCGAATAGAGGGCGATGCCTCCGTCGCTCGCGCCGCGGTCGGAGATGCTGGTGAGACCGACGCGGTTGTAGTCGGCGAGGAGCTCGGCGAGGGCGTCGACTTTCTCCTTCTCATCAGGACTCTTCGTCCCCGTGTTACCGCGTTTGATCAGGCCCGTCGCGGAGCCGCGGAGGATGCCGGTCGGTTCGCCCGTGGCGGGATCTTTCTCGATGCGACCGGTCCCGCCCTCGGGCACGACGGTGTCGCGGGTGATCCCGGAGAGCTCCATCGCGAGGGTATTGATCGCGGCATCAGGTCCGGTGCGGAAGGTGACGGGATGTTTCGGCGCGACCTCATCCATCTCGGCGCGGGTGGGGAAACGCTGCTCGCGGAGTCGGGTGATAAAGACCTGCGAGAGACCGATCCAGGTCCCCTCGGGCACGGCGGCCGTTCTCGAGCGGATGTAGGCGAGGACATCCGCGATCGTCTCCATCTCTGGAATGACGTGGTCGAATTCATGGGTCGCCGCCCCCGTGCTGTGGACGTGGGAATCAATGAGGCCGGGCAACACCGTCGCGCCTTTCAGATCCACGATCGTCGCGTCGGCCGCCAGTCCCTCGCGGATCTCCCCATTCGTCCCGACCTTCACGATCCGTTCCCCCTCGACCAACATGGCCTCGGCGATGCCAAAATCGGCGTTCACCGTGACGATCTTGCCGTTCACCAACGCGGTGGGCGCGGCGAGGGCGGGCGAAGCAAGGAGGATGAAGAGGGCGGCGGAAAGGAGGCGGTTCATTTGGACGGGGATCATGGCAGAACCGCCGGAGTCTGACCATCCCGTGATCCCGCTGGGTAAAGATCACCAGAAAGTAATGCGCCCAATCAAGGACAAGATGGTCCCGGCTTCCGGAACCGTTTCATGCCTTGGGCCCGAATCGGACCACATTCGGACCACATTCGGACCACATTCGGACCACATTCGGACCACATTCGGACCACATTCGGACCACATTCGGACCACATT
>JALRFZ010000310.1 GCA_023253615.1 Verrucomicrobiales bacterium
GTTGATGACGACGAGCGGCAGCTCGGCCATCGTGGCATAACTGAGCGCCTCCATCTTCAGGGAAAGTCCCGGACCCGAGCTGCCGGTGACGGAGACATGACCGGAATACGCGAAACCGAGCGCCATGGCGACGGCGGCGAGCTCGTCCTCCGCCTGGACGAAGATCCCTCCATACTTCGGCAACTCGACGCGAAGCTGCTCCATGATCGTCGACCAGGGCGTGATCGGATAGGCGGCACCGTAGCGGACTCCACCCGCAAGCAGCCCGAGGACCATGGCGGTGTTCCCATCGGTCGTCACCTTGTCGATGGCGCTTCCCCTGCCCTGTTGCAGCTCGTATTCGACTTTCAGCAGGTCACCGACGGGATAGGCGAACCCGGCGTCGAACGCCAGCATCGCGTTGCGGAGAACGTCCTCGTTTTTGCCCCCGAATTGCTTCGAGACGAGGCCGACGACTTTCTCCTTGTTGAGCTTGAAGATCTGCGTGACGAGCCCGAGCGCGAAGAGGTTTTTGCCACGCTCGCGCGAACTCCCGCCGAGGGCCTCGACCGTCGCGCTCGTGATCGGGATGCCGACGTGAAGGGCATCGAGATCGCTCTTCACCTCCTGCACGTTGTCCGTGTCGTAGATACAGATGCCGCCCGGCCGGAGGGAGCCGATGTGGCTGTCGTAGCTGTGCTGGTAGAACGCGAAGAGGAAGTCCGATTCATCGCCCGCGGAGAGGACTTCGCCGGAACCGAGGTGTACTTGGAAAATTGAAGGACCGCCCGAGATCGTCGAGGGGATCGTCATGTAGGTCATCACCTCGCGCGAACTGCGGCCCGCGAGCCTGGCGAGGAGACCGCCGATCGTCTGGATTCCATCCTGGGAATTTCCAGCGAAGCGGATGACGGCGTTCTGAAGTTCGGTGACCCCCGTCGCGGCGGGGCTGGAAGCGAGTTCGGGGGAATCCGACGTGGCGGACGGGCTCATTGGGGGTGGTGAAAGATAGGGGGATTGAAACGCATTTTTATAAGCGGACGCCTCCGCCAATGCAAAGAAATTGTCTCAATCGCAACCCGGTGCCGGGGTCGGATTCGCGCCCGGGCACCCGCTCCGGCGATCTTCACTTGGCCGGATAAACCGGGGGCGGCCCCGGAGCGAAGACGGGCGATGTGACCGGATCACGACGGCTCATCAATTCGGGCCGCTCTTCCTCGGCGGGTGCATTGATGGGATTCCCGCCGGGATCCACGAGCCGCACCGTCACGAAAATGGTGAGGGCGCGCTTGGTGGATTCCGTGCCCTCGGAACGGAACGCACGCCCCAGCACGGGGAGATCCCCGAGGTAGGGGATCTTGTCCTCCACCGCGGTGATCGATTCGCCGTGGAAGCCGCCGATGGCCACGGTTTGTCCGTCCCAGATCGTGATGTTGGTGGTCTCCTTGATGGCGTCGAAGACCGGCATGAGGATCTCGTTCGGCGTCACCACGGAAGGTTGCCCGTTGACTTGGAACGCACTGTTGGTGATCGGAGTGCCGTAGTTGATGAACCCGGAGAAGTCGGTGAAATCCAACAGCACGTTCAAGCTGATCGTCTTGTTGTCAGCGGCGACGGTGGGCTCCACCTCGATGGACTTTCCGAGGCGCCGGGTCTCGAAAGCGGTCGGCGTCGCTGGAGTGGCGGGAAAGATGGGATCCACTTCGGTGATGAGGAAAGTATTGTTCCCCAAGGGGATCCGTCCGAAATCATTCGGAATCTCCGGCGGATCGTACTCCGTCGGATAAATGAACTCCCGCACCTGCTCGATCTTGGCCAGTTGGCCGGGACGAGTCACGACGTGGGCATCACTGAGGAAATCGGAGCCCTTGGCCTGGCTGAGCGCCCTCAGCACCATCTGGAACTGGGGATCGGTGAAGACACCGGCCACGGAGAAAATCCCGGGGATCTTCGTCCCGACCGGATCGGGGGAATCCCGGTTGATAACGTCGTCGATGCTCTGCCCCGAGGAGAGTTGCCCCATGCGCAGCCCACTGCTCACGGGAAAGGTGCCGACGGGACCACCCGGCCCCACGATCGGGAAATCCGCCCCACTTACCGGCACGGCGGCGTTGCCCGTGGTGCCCCCCGCGAAGAAGGCACGCGCGGATCCATCGATGTTGCTGGCGCCGAGGAGGAAATCCAGACCAAGCTGTTTCAATTGCACCGCCTCGACCGAAACCATGCGCACATGGATCTCGACGTTCTTCGCGGCCGAGTCCTTCGCCGATTGCACGATGTCATCGACGAGCAGCAATTGTTCACCCGTGTTTTTCACGACCAGGGAACTGGTCGCGGCGACATAGTTGGCCGACGCCCCCGCCCCGAACTGGACCCCGCGGGAAGTCAGGAAATCCTGCGCGCTGACCCGTTTCACCAGCGCGGCACCCCCGGCCGGCTCGGGATTGGCAAAGGGATCGGCGGGTGCCGCGGCCGCTCCGCCCGCGTCCGCCCCGGCACCCGAGAGGAATCCAGGCGGCACCACCCAACGCCGCACCGAGAGCGCTCCATCGCCACCTGCGGAAGGCGGCACGATGCGCACGGCGAAATTGTCGGTCCGATAGGTCATGCCCACCTGTTGCGCGGCATATTTCAGGGCCACTCCGAGGGGGACGTTGGCGAGTCGCACGGAGAGGGTCCGCTGGCCGGGATCTTCGCCACCAGGCTGGCCGGAATCGATCACGAAATTCACCCCACGGCGCGAAGGATCCGTCTCGAAGGTGTCGAGTTCCTGCGCTTTCTGGCCGAGAAATTCGATCACTTCGGAGAGGCGCGCCTCGCTGAACTCGAGCGTCGGAATGATGATGTCGTTCAGTTTCTGGTCGAGCCGGATGTTTTCACCGGTGACGATGCCGTCGGCATTCAGGGCGATCTCCTCGCTGGCGATCATCGGGGCCACCGGCGTCTCCCAGGCGGCCGCCACTTCGGCCAACTGCTTCGCCCGGGTGTGGTTGAAAGCCGCGTCGTAATAGTTCATCCGATGGCGCTCCACTTCTTCGAGCCCGCGCCGCGCCGCGGTGCTGAACCGGTCGATGTTCAGCACTTCGTGATAGGATCGCTCGGCGCGATCATAATCCCCGAGTTCGAGATATCCTTTGGCGAGGATCAGCTTGGCTTCCACCTGGTTCACATCGCGCAGGTGGCGGGGCGTAAGGGCGAAATTGTAGCGCTCGTCGCGGGATTGCAGGTCTTTCAACATTTTGCGGAGATCGGGATCGATCTCGCCGGCACCGACCTTGCGCGATTCGGCGAGAGCGATGACATCGGCGAGGGTCATTTCAGACTCCACCCATTTCGCCTCGGCTGCGAGGATCTCCGCGTAACGGAGCGACGCGGTCTGGTAGCGCTTGAAGAAAATCCGGCGCTGTTCGGCCACGGCGGGAACGTCGGGCACGGTTTCAAAGGCCGCCTTGAAATAATCCATCGCTTCCGCGTAGGACTGGTCGGCGTAAGCCTTCGAGCCGGCGGTAAAGAGCGTTTGCGCCGCCTCCACCTGTCCCTGCCGCTTCTGTGCCTCCGCCGCAGCCATGCCGGCGACGCCTCCCGGCACGCCGTTTCCATCGGCAAGCAGGTCCGACACGGAACCACAAGCCAGCCACGCCGCGATCAGGCACGGGAAAATGCGCCGCGGGCAAACCGCGCTCTGGAGAATTGTCGACACGTTAATTGCTGGATGGCGAGGGAGTTGCCTCCCTTTCCGGACCTGAACGGCGAGCTTAGCAGCAAAGAGGGACACTGCGCAAGCCTAGAATTTCCCGGTCATGCAAGGCATGGCGACGACCGGATCCATGGCCCGACTCCTGGGATACCGTGTTGCGCCTTCTCATTTCACGGCAATCCCAGGGATCGGAGATGACGACGCAGGATCTCCTCTTCCGATTCGCCTTCGGAAGACAGGCCGGCATCGAGGAAATCGAAGACACTGGCCCCATTGAAATCATACTGATCGTAACCTTCGTAATAAATGCCTGTCGTCCCAGGTTGGGAATAACGGGCTTCCAGTTCCCTGACCCAGTCATCGTAGACCGGGTCGTCTGGAAGGAGGGCTCCGCCTCCATCCCCCGGAATGCCCGGCGGGTTGACAGGAGGCCCGCCTGGTCCGCCAGGCCCGCCGGGCCCATCCCCCCCTCCCGGAGGGTCCACTGGAGTCCCGGGCGGTATGGGTGGTGCCCCGAAGACCAGGGTATCGTAATAGAAAGCATAACCAGCCGCGTTCACCGGAGCGGCTCCGCTGCCGAATTGATTCGTGTGTTCATTCGGATTCGCGGGAGTCCCTCCGATCCAGTGGATCGTGAGTTCCTCCACTCCGCGGGTCAGCGAGGGATCGACCGGAGGACCGGGCCAGGTGGTCCCGTTCAGCAGCGTCCCCGCGGCCAACTGATTGTTGGTGCGTCGGGGGAGATAGAAGCGGAGTTCGTCGATACCGGTGAATCCGCTCGCACCGGTCGCGATCAAGGACCCGGCGGAAGGATCTTCCGGGTTTGATCGGCTGACACCGACCTGGGTCGAGCCCGCCCCCAGGGTGGCGGGCGACGATTCGTTCCGGTGTCCGACCCACGCATCCCCGAGCACGACATCGCCTCCGGCTCCCACTTCGATGTTCCCGGCTCTCGATCCTGTGCCGGAGAAGCTGGCAAAGCCGCTGCGGAGGTCGTCTCCGTGACCGATTTTCGCATAAGCGGACGATGCCTGGTTCGCCGAGAGTCCGATATCCCCGCCCGCGGCGAGGCGGATATCTCCGCTCATGTCCGAATTCTGGGAGGATCCGCCATGGCCGATCTGGGCGAAAGCGATGCCTCCCGAACCACCCGAGAGCGAGACATTTCCGTCAACGGTCGCGACGATGTCCCCCTGGATTTGATTCGTCGTGGTGATGGCTCCGTTGTGTCCCAACAGGGCGCTGGCGCCGCTGCCGGCGCCCCCGCGAAGGATCAGGTCTCCCCCGTCGGATACCTCGACCGTCACGCCCCCCGAAACAAGGGCAAGACCGCCGGAATGTCCGATCTGAGCCTGGGTGCCGGTCATCGCACCGGCCGCGAGCGTGACTCCTCCGGCGAGCGAGCGCACGAGGATGGAGCCGGTGATGTCCTGAGCCAACGGACTGCGGTAACCGATCTGCGCCCGGGCTCCCGAGGTGGTATTGCCCCCGATCAGATCGACGGCATATCCCAGAGCCGTTGTCGCTCCGCGGGCCGAGCCGACCGATGCGGGAGCATTGTGAGTCCCGCCGCCGATGACGACCTTTCCTTGATCATTCCCCCACGCCGAATCATCCGCGAGAATGGCGGCGATATCGAAGGCACGCATCGGCACCTGATCGAGGAAATCCAGCGATGAGGTCGAGCCATCCCAACCCGCGACGAGATTCACCGCGCCGGTGCCCATGTTTTGAATGCCGCGCCTGACATTCACGTCTCCGGTGGCGATGACATTCGCCGCACCCGCCGAGTTATACCCCAGGGCAAGATCGACGGTGAGATCGCCGATCGCTCCAAAAGTGACTCCGCCTCCGCCATTCAAATGATCCCGCATCCCCCAGAGCGGCGTCAGGCTTTCATCTAAGAGATACGAAGTGGTGCCATTGCCGCCGTTGCCAAAGATCGTGAAGGTGTGCCCGGCGGTGAGACCGTTGTTCACGTCACGGCTGCGATGACCGACGCGGGCGAGGGCCGTCGTCCCCGTCGGCACGACTTCCCAGTTCCCCGCCTCGATGTAGATGCTGCCCGAGCGGCTGCCGAGCGGCACGTTCGTCGCGGTGTTGCGGAGAGCGCCATGGCCGACCATGGCGTAGGCCTCGCTGCCGGTGCCGGCGAGGACGCGCAACAGACCGGTCTGCGATACGACGGAGAGATCGCCGCCAAGGGTCATGTTTTGCGCGGGATCCTCCCAGCCGCCGTGTCCGACTTGGGCGAAACTGCGGGTCGAGGTACTGCCGCTGAGGATGATGTCGCCATGCGCGGCCACTCCGACCTTGCCTTCCATCGTGCTCGCGGCGGTGGTGCCGAGCACGTTGCCGGAGGAACGCCCCCCGTGGCCGATCATGGCGAAGGCATCGGTGCCGCCGGCGGCGGTGACGCGGACGGAGCTTTGGCCCCCCGTCACCGGGGCGAACTGGATGAGGTCGGCGGAGCCGTCGAGATCATAGTCGCCGAGATCGTCGAAGAGCCCGGTGCCGAGATGGGTCGCGAGGGCGCCGCTGCCGGCACTGACGAGAATGTTTCCAAAGTGATCGCCGTCGCCGTCGTAGCCGCCGTGACCAATCATGCTCGTGGCACGGGTCGCCGCCCCGGCGAGGACTTGCACCTCTCCGGCCGCGCGGACGAAAACATCGCCGCTGCGGTTGCCTAGGGTGGTGTCGCCACCATGACCGAGCAATCCATAGCCCTGCGCCCGCGAACCGCCGGCGAGGACGAAGGAACCGCCCTGCGCCGCGACGCGGATCGCTCCGATCGCGCCCTCGTTGGCGGCGCGGCCACCGTGACCGAGCTGCACGTAAGCGTCGGTGCCGTTCCCGGCGAGGAAGCGGATATCACCGGTACGGCTCAACACGGCGATGTCGCCGGTGAAGGCGTTCGTATCGTTGCCACCGTATCCCGAGCTGGTGTATCCACCGTGACCGAGCTGCGCGTAGTTGTCCTGGCTGGTGTTGGCCGTGGCCGAGGCTTGCACGCCGCCGCTGCGGAATTCGATGCCGGTGCCGGCGACCACGGTGATATCGCCGCGATGATCGCCATTGGAGGCGAAGCCGCCGTGACCGAGATGCACGTAGTTGCGGAAATCATTCGCGATCGGTCCGGCCACGACCCCGGTGGGATCGCTGACGATGTCGGTGGCGATGAAGCGGATCGTTCCTCCTGACATGACCACAATATCCGAGAAGTGTCCGAGTCCGTCGGTGGCATCGGCGGCGACGTTGTGCGTGTCGGCATCGTAGCCGCCGTGGCCGAGATGGGCGAAAGAGCGGCGTCCGTCGCCGAAGCGGGAGGCACCGGTGTCATCACCGCGTCCCGAGCCGTCGCCGGAGAGGAAGACGATTTCGCCCGCGGCCCGCACGTCGAGGATCGTTCCGCTGTTGACCCCGCGGTTCGCGAAGCCGCCGTGGCCGAGCTGGGCCGAGCTTTCCTCGCCCCCTCCGGCGGTGAAGAAGATGCCACCGGTGTTGGTCAGCAGGTTCGTGCGGGTATTGACGAAAATGTCGCCACGATTGCCGATCGCCGCGGAGTTCACGCCCCAGGGATTGTTGGCGTTGGTGGTGTTGAGGTCGGAATTGTAACCGCCGTTCCCGAGCTGGGTGTAGGCGCGCAGGTTGAACTCGCCGGTGAATCGGATGTCGCCGAGGGCATCGACGCGGATGTCGCCGAAGTGATCGCCCACCGCGACGTTGCCGCCCTGCCCGAGCTGAGCGTACGCATCGGTGCTGACCCCGGCGTTGAAGGTGATGTCACCCTCGACGCCGCCGAGTCCGGCCACCACGCTGATGTCGCCGCCATGTCCGTAGTTCGCGGTCGCTCCCGAGCCGCCATTGCCGAGTTGCACGTAGTTCCGGGCGTAGTTGAAATGATCGTAGTCGGCGGTCACCGCACCACCGGTATTCGAGACGGCGGTGGTGAAGGTGACGGTGGCGGAGAAGTAGTTGATCGTGCCCACGACCGCGCCGTTCGTGTCGATCAGGTTGCCGTTGCCATCATCGATGATGGTGCCATAGGCAGCGTCCGCTGGATCGGCGAGGGTGATGACGAGATGGCCGGGCCGGATGTTCGCCGTGGTCAGGAGTTGTCCGCTCGCTCCCGTCTCGGCCGCCGTGGTGAGCCCGGCGGAGCTCGTGCCGCTGAGTGAACGATAGCCTCCACCCTGGAAAAGGATCGATCCCCAGGCGCTCACGTCGATGTTACCGATGTGGTTGCCGGTGGCCGAGCGTCCCCCGTGACCAAGCTGGGCATAGTTGTCGCCGGTGGCGTTGGACGAGCCGGCGAGGAAGGTGATCCCGCCGGAGTTGCCGCCGAGTCCGGCCGCGACCTCGATGTTGCCGCGGTGGCCAATGGTGATCGCGGCTCCCCCGGGGGCAAGGGCCTGCCCGGGCGAAGTGGCCCCAAGACCGCCGTGGCCGAGCTGGGCGTAAGACTCGGGTTGGAAGTTCCCCGCCTCAAAAGTGATGCCTGCGGTGGAGCGCACCGTGATGTCTCCCTGATGGCTGCCACTGGTGGCGCGTCCGCCATTGCCGAGCTGGGCATAGGCATCATCCTCGCCGCCCGCGACGAATCGGATCGCGGCATTCGGATTGAGGACGGTGCCGAGGGCGTTCACCCCGGCGAGCACGGTGATGTTTCCGCTGGTGCCCTGCGGTGTGCCGGTCGGAGTGTTGAGGTGATGCACCCCGCCTGCGGTGACACCTTCCGCTGCGAGGGTGCGGGCCTGGAAGTCGGCGTCGTAGCCTCCGTGACCGATCTGCACGTAAGCCTGGTCGGCGCTGGCTTCGACGAGCGCGTCGCCGAGGAACTCGACTCCATCGCGCGCCTGCACGAAGATGTCACTGCGACCGTGTTGGTAGAAGACCGCGACGGGATCACCGCCGGCGTTCACATTGCCGGTGAAAGTGATCGAGCCATTCTCGTAATCGATCGTCGCGACGACGGCACCGCTTGCATCGCGCAGACCGCCGAGCCCGTCGTCGTCGAGGAAGACACTGCCGCCGATGTTCACCCGCACCGATCCGGCGGCGAGGCTGCCATTGGCGAGATTGGCACTGCCGCCTTGGGTCGCCGTGGTGATCCCGGCTCCGCTCTCGGCATGCACGGTGAGACGCCCGTGATCGCCGAAAGCTTCGAATCCACCGTGCCCGATCTGCGCATTGGCCTGGGCGCGGGGTCCCGCCCGGAAGCGGAGGAGTCCGCCGGAGATCACGTCGATGGCGCCGCTGTGGCCTTCACCCAGCATCGCGGCATTGCGGAAGCCGCCGTGTCCGATCTGCGCATAGCCGCCCGATCCCGTGGCCCCTCCGACGGGGAATTGATAGGCGTCGAACAGGACATCGCCTCCCGCGTTCACCCGGATGTCGCCGCGATGGGTGCCGGGATAATAGCGGTCGTTGGTGTTGTTGTTAGGGGCCGTGGTGGAGAGGCGGTGATCGTTGCGCCCGCCGTGTCCGATCTGGACCCAGCTCGTCGCGCCTCCGCTGAAGACGATGGCCCCGCCGGCGTCGACACTGATATCACCGGTGAAGCCGCCCGAGGCGAGGTAACCGCCATGTCCGATCATCGACGGGTGGAGCGTGCCAGTGGGAGTCGAGGCATCGAAACGGATGTCGAGCGCCGCCTTCGCGATGATGTCGCCGTTGTGATCGCCGTCGGTGAGATTGCCGCCATGGCCGATCTGGGTGTAGGTGTTGTTCGCATTACCCGAGGTGAAAAGCAGACTGCCCGCAAGCGACTCGACGGTGATGGAGCCGCTGTTGCCGACACGCTCCGCTGCGGTCGGTCCGCGCACGGGATTGAGTGGGTCATTGTCAGGATAATGGGTCGGATTCGGATTATCCGCGTCGTAGCCGCCGTGGCCGATCTGCGCGTAGGTCTGGGCTCCGGTGCCGCCGGTGAAGACGATGTTGTCCTGCGAAGTCACCCCGATGTCGCCGGAGTGATCGCCGCGGGCGTTGTAGCCGCCGTGGCCGAGCTGCGCGTAATGCTGGGCGCGCTCCCCGCCGAGGAAGATGACCCCGCCATCGAGCGCCGTGACCGAGATATCGCCGACCGCCCCGCCCGTCGCGGCGCGGCCGCCGTGACCGAGTTGCACGTAGCCGTCGGTGGTGTTGCCGCCGAGGAATCGGATGTCGCCGGTGGTCGCGCGCACGTCGATCTTTCCGGTGAAGGAGATCGTGTCGTTGCCGCCGTAGCCGGGCGAGGTGTAACCGCCGTGGCCGAGCTGGGCGTAGCTGTCGGCACCGTCGCCGGCGGTCGCTCCCGCCGCGATCCGGCCGCCCTGGAACTCGATGCCGGTGCCGGCGAGGACGGTGATGTCACCGCGATGATCGCCGCTCGAGGCGAGGCCGCCATGACCGAGCTGCACGTAGTTGCGGAAGTCGGCGGCGATGGGGCCGTTCACCACGCCGAGCGGATCGCTGACGAGGGTGGCCGATTCAAAACGAACCGAGCCGGCGGACGTCACGACGATGTCGGCCTGATGCCCGAGGCCGTCGTAGCCGCTCGCATCGACGTTGTGGGCATCGGCGTCGTAGCCGCCATGACCGAGCTGCGCGTAGGCGCGTCGGCCGTTGCCATTGCTGAGGGCGGTGTCATCACCGAAGCCCGAGGCATTCCCCGAGACGAAAACGATGTCGCCGCCACTGCGAACGTCGATGCGGTTCAGCCCCGCGAGGTTGCCCGAGGCGGCGCCGCGCGTGCCGAAGCCCCCGTGCCCGAGCTGCGCGTAAGCTTCCTCACCACCCCCTGCGGTGAAGCGGATGTCGCCCGTGCTTGTCACAAGCCCGCGCGTGTTCACGAAGATGTCGCCGCTGCTGCCTCGATCTTCGGACCCGGCGGTGTTGAGATCGGCATCCCAGCCGCCGTGTCCCAGTTGCGCGTAGTTCCGCAGGCCCTGGTTGCCGTTGAAGGTGACGTGGCCGCGGGCATCGACATAGAGGTCGCCCGAGTGATCACCGCGTCCGGCCCGGCCGCCGTGACCGATCTGCGCGTAGCTCTCGTTGCCGGGTCCGGCCTTGAAGTCGATGTTGCCGGTGACGCCGCCGAGTCCGGCGACGACGCGGATGTCGCCACTGCTGCCGACCGTCGCGGTGGTGTCCGATCCTCCGTGACCGAGCTGCGCGTAGGAGCGGCTGAAATTCGACTCCTGATAGGTCGAGGTGGCGGTCGATCCGGCGTTGGCGATCGGCGCGGAGAAAGCGACATCGGCATTCGCATAGTTGATCGTGCCAACGATGACGCCGTTGCCATCGAGGAGGTTGCCTTTTCCATCATCGGTGAGGGTCCCATACTCGGGAGCGATCGGATCAGCGATCGTGATCGAGAGCGATCCCGGTCGGATGTAGGCCAAGGTCGGCAGCTTCAACCCGGCGGCTCCATCGCCGTTGATCGCCGCGGTGGCGACGTTCGGTGAACTGGTGTTGGTGAACGCGCGGTAATCACCACCCTGGAAAACGATGTCGCCCCACGATTCGAGAGTGAGGTCGCCGCTGTGGTCGCCGCTGGCGCTGCGGCCGCCGTGACCGAGCTGCGCGTAGCGCTCGCTGGCACGACCGCCGAGAAATTGAATGCCGCCGGACACGCCCGCCGTTCCCGCCCGCACCACGAGGTCGCCGGAATGATTCCCCGTCGCGCCGCGTCCGCCGTGGCCGAGCTGCACGTAGCCATTTCCGGTGGTGCCGGTCAGTGACTGTGCGGCGGTGAAACTTACGTTGGTGCCCGCCTCGACGAGGATGTCGCCGCGATGGTTGCCGCTGGTGGTGTAGCCGCCGTTGCCGAGGTGCGCGTAGGCGGAGTCACCGGTGCTGCCGGTGGCGAGCACGCTGCCATTGATCGAGGTGACGAAGAGGTGAGCCGCCGCTCCGCGCGGATTGATCTCGAGGTCGGCGTCGTGGCCTCCATTCCCAATCTGCGAATAGCCGCGGGTCCCGCCGCGCGAGGTGATGCTGATGTCTCCGAGAGCGGTGACCCGGATCGTATCGAGGGCCTTTCCTTCAAGATCGACGGCCCCGTGGTCGCCGCGCGCGAGCCGTCCGCCGTGTCCGATCTGGGCGTGGCGATCCGAGCCTCCCGCTCCGCTGAGCACTTGCAAGGTCCCGACATTGTTCGAGGTGAAATCGACCGCGTCGCGGCTCCCGTTGTTGTCGAGGTCGAAGAGGTCGCCGATCGACCCGCTGGCCCCAGCCCGGACGGTGATGCTGCCGCTGTGGTTGCCCTCGGCGCGGAAGCCGCCGTGACCGACCTGGGCGTAGTTGCCGAGATTGCCGGTGGGGAAATTGCCCCGCGGGCTGCGGATGAGAACATTGCCCCCGGCGATCACGCTGATGTGGCCGCGGTTCCCGCCGACATTGTCGAAACCGCCGTGGCCGATCTGGGCATAGCTGCCAAAGCCGGGCGTGTCGGTCGTCGCAGTGGTGGAGGTGCCGTCCACGGAGAAACGCACCTCGATGTTGCCGGTCTCGGAGGCGACGCGTATGTCGCCCTCGTTCCCGCCACCACCCGCGAGGTAACCGCCGTGGCCGATTTGGGAATGGCTCCGCGGATTGCGTCCTCCGATGATGAGAACGTTGCCACGCGAGAGCACGTCGATGTCGCCCGAGTGGCTGCCCGTTGCGAAATTGCCACCGTGCCCGAG
>JALRFZ010000705.1 GCA_023253615.1 Verrucomicrobiales bacterium
AGGCGATCACCGTGCCGCCGTCGTAGATGATGCGGCCCGCTTCGTTGCCAAGGAGATTCGCGTAAACATAACCACACGCGAAGGCCCGGGATCCCTCGAGCACGAAACGCTCGCGGACGCGTTGTTTGCCGAAGGCGAAATGGCTCGCGCTCGGATTGAAAATCAGATCGACGCCGCGACGGGCGAGACGGGTGCCGGGACGATCCGCGACCCAGGCATCCTCACAGATCTCAAAGCCCAGCCTTACTCCGCCCAAATCGAAGACGAGATCGCCGAGCGGCACCTCGCGTCCGCCGAGCCGGATCCGCTCGATCCGGCCCTCGGGCCAGGCTTTGAACCAGCGTGGCTCGTAGTGGAGACCGTCGCCGGCGAGATTCTGTTTGGCGACGAAACCCTCGATCACTCCATCGACGATCACCGCGACGACATTGTAGACCGATCCCTCGAACCAGAGTGGCAGGCCCACCGCGACGACGAGACCGCCGCATTCCGGAGCGAGTTCGCGCAACGAGGCGAGGGCGCGCTCGCCGACTTCGGGGGAAAGAAAAAAGTCCTCGCAGCCGTAGCCGGTCAGGGCGAGTTCCGGCAGGCAGAGCCAGCCGATCCCCAGATCGCGGGCCTCGGAGACGGCGGCGAGGGCGCGGCGGCGGTTGCCGGTCCAGTCGAGCGGGGTCTGATTGAGCGCGGCGGCGCCGGCGACGAGGCGGTTCATGGGGGTGATCGGATACGTTCCGTCACGATACGTTTCCGGGCAACGGGGAGTTTTCGAGGGACTTGCCCGCCCGCGGAACCCGGTCTATTCGTGCCCATGCCCGATCTCTATCCGCTCGCGCGGCGTCTCCTCTTCTCCCTCGACGCCGAAAAGGCCCACCACGTCACCCTCGCGATGATGCGCGCGGCCGATGCCACCGGTCTGCTCGGATGCCTGACTGGGTCGAATGCCTCATCCAACCCTGTTGAGTCCGCCGTGGAAGTGATGGGATTGAAGTTTCCCAACCGCGTCGGCCTCGCCGCGGGGCTCGACAAGACCGGCTCCGCCGTGCATGCCTTCGGCGAGATCGGCTTCGGACACGTCGAGATCGGCACGGTGACGCCGCGTCCGCAACCGGGCAACGACAAGCCGCGCCTGTTCCGTCTCAAGGAGCACGAGGCCATCATCAACCGCATGGGCTTCAACAATCCGGGAGTGGAGGGGATGCTCGTGAATCTCTCCTATTCGCGGAAGGATTTCCGCGGCATCCTCGGGATCAACATCGGCAAGAACGCCGTGACCCCCGCCGAGGAGGCGATCGGCGATTACCTGCTCTGCCTCGAGGGCGTCTATGGTGCCGCCGACTACATCACTGCAAACCTGTCCTCACCGAACACCAAAGGATTGCGCGACCTGCAGAACGCCGACACTTGCCGCGAGCTGATCCATCGGCTCCAGGAAAAGCGCGATGCGGTGAAGCCGGATCATGGTGGCAAACACGTGCCTTTGGTCATCAAGATCGCGCCGGATCTCTCCGATGAATCGATCGCCGATCTCGCGAAGGTTTTCAGCGAGACGCGGATCGATGGCGTCATCACCACGAACACGACGATCTCGCGCGAGGCCGTCGCGGGTCACGCTCTCGCCAACGAGGCGGGTGGACTCAGTGGAGCGCCCCTCACGACCGCCTCCACCGCCGTGCTCGCGCGCCTGCGCTCCGAACTCGATCCCGCCATTCCCATCATCGGGTCAGGAGGGGTGATGACCGCCGAAGACGCCCGGGCGAAATTCGAAGCCGGCGCCGCCCTCGTCCAGGTCTACACCGGGCTCGTCTATCGGGGGCCGAGGCTCGTGCGGGAGATTGCGGCTTTGGGGGTGTGAGCGAACATCCAACCATCCCATGGCCGAGTCCTACGAACCACCCTTTTCGCTGACGCCGGCCATCCTCGATCTCGTCGCGCAGATCGCGGAAGAGGCCGGAAGGCTCGGGCTGGGTCGTGCCGGAGCGATCGCCCCTCGGCTTCGTCGTGAAAACCGGATCCGCAGCATCCAGGCCTCGCTCGCCATCGAAAACAACAGCCTCAGCCTCGAGCAAGTCACCGCCGTGGTTGCCGGGAAACGCATCCTCGGCCCGGCCCGCGAAGTGCTCGAAGTGAAGAATGCCTTCTCGGCATATGAAAAACTGACGGAATGGAAACCGCATTCGTCGCGCGATCTCCTTGCCGCGCACGGGATCCTGATGAAAGGACTGGCGGAATTCCCCGGGCAATATCGGAAGGGCGCGGTCGGCATCGCGAAGGGCGACCGGATCGTCCATCTCGCGCCGCCCGCGAGCCGGGTCCCCGTCTTGATGAAAGACCTCCTCGCGTGGCTCCGGCGCACGAAGGTGCATCCGCTCGTCGCGAGTTGCGTTTTTCACTACGAGCTCGAGTTCATCCATCCCTTCGACGATGGGAACGGACGGATCGGACGACTCTGGCAAACCCTGATCCTCAGCCACTGGAAGGCACCGCTGGCGTGGCTCCCGGTCGAGCCGGTGATCCGTGAGCGCCAGGCCGCTTACGACGAGGCTCTCGCCGCGTCCGACCGCGCAGGACAGTCGACTCCCTTTCTCGTGTTCCTCCTGACCGCTCTCCGTGATGCGATGCTGGAACTCACGCCGACCGACCAAGTCAGCGACCAAGTTGCGGCACTCCTCAAACATCTCGGAAACCGGACCCTCGGAGCCACTGAGTTGATGGCGGCGATGGGTCTGAATCATCGCCCGACCTTCCGGAAAAACTATCTGACGCCGGCGCTTGAAGGCGGATGGATCGAGCGCACCCTCCCCGACACGCCGAACAGCCCGAGACAGAAATACCGGAAGCGTTGATGCGGGCTTGTCCCCGCCACACTTTCCGGGATAATGATCGGCCGTCGCCACCGGCCCGGATCGCTTGGTCTTCAGCTCGCACATCTTCCTGTTCTGGTTCCTGCCGCTCGCGCTGCTGCTCTATTACGTCGTGCCGGCGCGGGCGCGGTCCCTCGTTCTCACCTTGGAGAGCTACGTCTTTTATGGATGGTGGAATCCGTGGTTCACCCTCTTGATGCTGGTCTCGACCCTCATCGATTACGTCTGCGGACATTTCATCACCCGGCCGAAGGCCACGCCGCGCGGGCGCAAGACCGCGCTGGTCGCGTCGGTCTGCTCGAACCTCGCCATTCTCGGATTCTTCAAATACGCGCTCTTTTTCTCGGAGAATCTCGGCAAGGTCGCCACGGTTTTCGGTCTGGGCGAAGTGCCATTGCCGGAGTTCCTCAGCCACATCGTCCTGCCGGTGGGGATCTCGTTCTACACCTTCCAGTCGATGAGTTATGCGATCGATCTCTATCGCGGCCACGCGGAGCGGGCGCGGAGTTTCATCGATTTCGCCTGTTACGTGTCGATGTTTCCGCAACTCGTCGCGGGACCGATCGTGCGCTACGGCACCGTCGCGGAGCAACTGCGCGAGCGCACCCATTCGCTCGAGGGGTTTGTCGCGGGCCTGACGCGTTTCAACTATGGCTTCGCCAAAAAGATCCTCCTCGCCAATCCGATGGGCCGCATCGCCGACCTCGCCTTCGAAGCGGGCTCACCCGGTGCCCCCGTCGCCTGGGCCGGCATCCTCGCCTATGCGCTGCAGATCTATTTCGATTTCTCGGCCTACTCCGACATGGCCGTGGGCCTCGGACGGATGATGGGTTTCCGCTTTCCGGAGAACTTCAATTCGCCCTATCGATCGACGAGCCTCACCGAATTCTGGCGTCGCTGGCACATCTCGCTCTCGACCTTCCTGCGCGACTATCTCTACATCCCGCTCGGCGGGAACCGGATGGGCTCGGCCAGGACCTACCTGAATCTGCTTCTCGTCATGCTCATCGGCGGACTCTGGCACGGAGCGCAGTGGACCTTCGTGATCTGGGGCGGGCTGCACGGACTCGTGCTCGCGCTCGAACGCCTGGGGAAAAACGTGCTCAAGATCTCCTTGCCGCGTCCTCTCGGCTGGGTCGCGACGACTTTGGTGATTTTGTCAGGCTGGGTTTTCTTCCGTTCGCCCGATCTGGCGACGGCCCTCGGCTATTTCGCCGCGCTCGGCGGAGCTGGCGGTGGGACGGAAGCGGCCGAAGTGCTCGATGCCGTCGTTTTCACCCCGCTGAATCTCGCGCAGCTCGCGGGCTGTGCTGCGGTGGCGTGGTTCCTACCGAATTCGGGGTCCTTCCTCCGTCGCCTCGATGGTTGGAAAATCGCCCTGGGTCTCGGTCTGCTTTTTGCCGGTGTCCGGGTGATGGCGCTGCAGGGCTTCAATCCCTTCCTCTACTTCCAGTTCTGAGATGAAGAATCCCTACGAACACGACTGGCTCGAGGACGTGGTGCGCGTCGGCAGGATCGGGCAATGGATCGCCCTGGTCGTCTTTCTCCTCTTTCTCATCGTGCCGGCGGCATCCCTGCTCGTCCCTTCGCTGCGCCCCGATCCGACGGCCGTGCCGGCAAGCTCACTCAAGGACCGCCTCACCGCCTGGGAGGATTCGGCGAAGACCCTGCCTCTCCTCGGGCAATGGCGTCGGAGCGATCAGGCCCGGGTGACGAGCAGCCTCGGGTCTGGCAATGCGAAGGTCTTCGCCGGAGTAGACGGCTGGCTTTACTACCGTCCCGATCTCGAGGCCATCACGGGGAAAGGCCCCGGTCATCTCGAGCCTCCCTCCGTCGCCCGGGAAAGGGCGGCGACCTCGTGGCAACCGCCCTTGCCGGTGATCCGCGATTTCGCCGGGCAACTGGCTGAGCGCGGGATCACGCTCGTCTTCGTGCCCGTGCCGACGAAACCGATGGTCTGCCGCGAAGGGCTCGGGCTGGAGCCGGGCATCTCGATCCCGCCCGCGTGGAGTCGCGTCGCGAATGATCTCGCCGCCGCCGGGATCGGTTTTGTCGATCTGTTCCCTTTGATCGAATCGCGTGGTGCCGATGAGGATCGATTCCTGAAACAGGACACCCACTGGACCCCCGGGACGATGGCGGCGGTCGCCCGCGAGGTGGCGGCCAGGGTTTTGAACGGCCCGCCCGCCGGGCGGAGGGAGGTGGAAACGCTGGTCCGCGAGGGCTTCGGAGATCTCACCGGCATGCTCGATCTCGACGGGCGGCGCGAGACCTTGTTTTCTCCCGAGCGGGTCGAGCTGCGGAGACCCGCCCTTCCCGCCGCGGGCGGCGCGGCCGACGTGGTTTTGTTAGGCGACAGTTTCGTGAATGTCTTCGACGATCCGGCGCTCGGCTTCGCCGATGAGGGCGGGGCATCGACCGGGGCCGGGTTCGCCCCGCATCTCGCCGCCGCCCTCGGTCGTCCGGTGGAGACGATCGCGATCAATGGCGGCGGCGCGAGCGCCGTCCGCGAGGCCTTCGCGCGCCTCCCCGCGGAGAGCCTTTCCAGCGTCAAAACCGTCGTGTGGGTGCTCTCCGCGCGGGACGTCCTCCTCCCCGAGACCCCGGCCCGCCGCGCCGGGATCGAGTGGCGTCCGGTGGTCCTGCCAAAGACCGCCGCGGGACCGGTCGCACCGGTGGAAAGCGCCGCGCGGGAGCTGGTGGGCACGCTCCGCGAGCGCTCCCGGATCGAGGATCCCGCCCAGACGCCCTATGCCGAGGCGGTTTTTTCCTGCGTCTTCGAAGACGACCGGGGCGGCGAGCATTTCGTCTTCCTCTGGGGTTTCCGGAACCGCCGTCTCGAGCCGGCCTCCGCGCTGGAGGTGGGACGGCGTTACCGACTGACGATCAGCTCCTTCGAGGACAACGCGGCGGCACGGCGCGCGACACGGCTCGATGATTTGTTCCGCCCGGATCTGATGCCCGTCTTTGCCGAATCCTTCGAGCCGGCCGGTTAGGGTTTTGTGTTTGAAAAATCCGGTCCGGCTTGCCATCGCGGGAGGAAAATGCGAATCTCGCGCCATGTCTCCGGCGGTTCGTGTCCTCGTCTGTCTGTTTGTCGCATTCGCCCCGGTTCCCATGCTCCGGGCGCAGGATCGTCCCAACATCCTCTGGCTCTCCGCGGAGGACATCAGCGCCCATCTCGGCTGCTACGGCGATCCGCATGCCATCACCCCGAATCTCGACGCCCTCGCGGCGCAGGCGGTGCGCTACACGAAGGCCTTCACCACCGCCGGGGTCTGCGCTCCCTGCCGCTCGGGGATCATCACCGGCATGTATCAGAATTCCATCGGCACCCACCACATGCGGTGCGATGCGGTGTTGCCCGGATGGCTGAAACCCTTCCCGCTCTATCTGCGCGAGGCGGGATACTACTGCACGAACAACAGCAAGACCGACTACCAGTTTTCCAAACCGGCCCCGGGGGAGATCTGGGATGAAAACTCCAACAAGGCCCATTGGAAAAACCGTCCCGCCGGCAAACCGTTCTTCGCCGTTTTCAACTACACGGGATGCCACGAGAGCGGCATCTCCGATGTGAAGAAGTATCACGAGGTGACCAAGGATCTCGATCCCTCCCAGCGGCAGGATCCCGCCAAACTCACCACCCTGCCTCCTTATTATCCCGATACCCCGGCGGTGCGGGAGGATTGGAAACGCAATTACGAGCTCATCACCGCGATGGACGCGTGGGCCGGGAAGCTCATCGCCGAACTCAAGGAAGCGGGCGAGTGGGAGA
>JALRFZ010000767.1 GCA_023253615.1 Verrucomicrobiales bacterium
CTGCCCGGCGACGGGTGGGATGGCGGGAAACCGCGCGGCTCCACCAAAGGCAAGCGGGCCGAAGATGGCAGCGTCACCTTTCTCAAGGATGAATGGACCGCCGTACTGAAGGACGGCAAGATCACGGCGACGACCACCGCCGACGCGAACCAGAGGGTCGTCCTCGACCGCGTCGAGCGCGAGAGTCCGACGCTCGGGGCGATGGCGCCGGAGGGTGCCATCGTCTTGTTCGACGGCACGGCCGGTTCGGCGGAAAAAAACTGGAAGGGCGCGAAGCTCGACGGTGACCTCCTTTGCGAGGGCATTACCTCGGTGGAGGAGTTCGGCGACTTCACCCTGCATCTCGAGTTCCGCCTGCCCTGGATGCCGAAGGCGCGTGGCCAGGCCCGTGGCAACAGCGGACTGTATCTCGCCGGTCGCTACGAGGTGCAGATGCTCGACAGCTTCGGTCTCGCCGGTCTCGACAACGAGTGTGGCGGCATCTACAAGACGGCCGAACCGAAGCAGAATCTCTGCTACCCGCCCCTGCGCTGGCAGACCTACGATGTCGAGTTCACCGCCGCGAAATTCGACGAGGCCGGGAACAAGACCGCGAACGCGAAGGCGACCGTCAAACACAACGGCTACGTCATTCACCAGGATCTCGAGCTCCCCGCCCCCACCGGTGGCGCGCAGAAGAAGGACGAAAAAGGCCCCGGACCGCTCCATCTCCAGAATCACGGAAACCCCGTCCGTTACCGGAACATCTGGATCGTGAAGAAGTGAAACCCGGGCAAGGGTTTCCACGGGATCCCGTGCGCGTCCTCCATCGACCGCACGGGTCCCCGAAGCCCCGGAAGTCCGGTGTCTTCGACCGACCGGCGGCACCCGGCGGAGACGGGCGCGGCTGGAGACCGGAGATCGGTCACAAGGTGGATCGACCCGCGCATTCCCTTGACCATGGCATCGAAAGGATCCAATGCCTTCGCCCGGATCCGGGCCGAGGTGATCCGTGTCGTGGCCGCGATCCCGGAGGGCAGGTTCGCCACTTATGGATCGATCGCGGGCCACCTGGATGTGAATCCGCGTCACGTCGCCTATATCCTTGCCCGACTGAGCGAGGAGGAGTCGGCCATCCTGCCCTGGCATCGGGTCGTCGCGGCGGAGGCGAGGATCAGCCGCGGCATGGCGGAGGAGCTGCGCGCCGGGCAGCAGGCGAGGCTCGAAGCCGAGGGTTTGCAAATCGATCCGAAGGGATTCATCATCGATCCGGACCGGTATTTCCACGTCGTCGGCCCGAAACGCGGGATCCGTTGGGACGCGGAATAGCGTTTTGTCAGGATCGAGGCAGGCGCCTCGCGATCTCCGCGATCTGGGCGCGGTGAATCCCGAGGTGCATCGCGGAGAGGGCGTGCCAGCCGGCCGCATCGAGAGGGCCGAACCAGGGATGCGGAAATCGCAACGCGGTCTTCAGATCATCGATCCCTGCCACCACGGCGACGAGCTGGTCGCAGGAGGTCTCGAAGGCCGCCTCACTCTCGGAACCGGCCGCGGGGGAAGGCTTCACGGTGGCGGTGTCCGCTTTTCCGGGAGGAAGCTTTCCCGCGGCGAGCGTCGCGATGACTCCGGCAAAGGCTTCGTTCGTGATGCGCAGGTGATCGAGCGTCATCCAGGCCGACCAGTGCCGGCTGCTGTCCTCGAGTCCGCGCAGTCTCGGGATCAGCACCCGCCGCCCCCGGTCCGCCTCCGGGATCGCGGCCACGAGATCGAGGATGTCGGTACGCGTGGCCGCAAACCGCCGGGTGAATCCCTCGCTTGATCCAAAGCGGCGCTTCCAGGCAAACAGCCTTCGGGCGATGAAAAGTTCGGGCGCGGGCAGGCCGGCTCCGGGAGCCGCGAGTCTGGGTTCGGAAGATTCGGTCATGGAGGAAATGTTGCCATTTGCTTGCAAACTGCAAGTAAAAAAGCTTTTGAAATGCAAGCGATTTTCCCTGAGGGATCCGGATGCCCCGCCGTGAATCCTCCGCTCGCCCGGAATCCTCCGCGCCGCCATCACGCCGCTCGCCTTGCCCCGTGGCTTCGGCCCTGGATCTTTTCGGCGATCGCTGGACCCTGCTGGTGGTGCGCGATCTCTTTCTCGGCCGCAGCCGCTTCAAGGATTTCACGGCTTCGCCGGAGGGCATTCCCACGAACATCCTCACCGACCGTCTCGAGCGGCTCGTCTCGGGCGGCGTGATCCGCAAGACGCCCCTCGAAGGTGGAAAACGTTTCGGCTATGAGCTGACGGAGAAAGGCGAGGCTCTCGGACCGGTCTTGCTCGCGATGAGGGAATGGGGGCTGCGATGGGAGGAGGGGACGCGGGCGCTGCTCGAAGAACAGGCCCCGGCCATCACGCCTCCCGGGCAGGGATGACGGGTTTTTTCCAGAGGTAGGGGCGCGGCTGGGGATCGAGCGGGGTCGCCGCGACGGAGTTCGTGTAATTGCTCATCAGCTTCACGGCGAGACCGAGGATCACCTCGAGCACCTGCACCGGAGTGTAGCCGGCGGCGAAGAAGCTCTCGAGATCGGCCGCGACGGCCTTGCCGCGGTTCGCGATGAGGGACCGGGTGAAAACGCGCAGGGCTTCGAGCTTTTCATCCGGAATGCGGGAGCCTTCGCGCAGCGCCTCGATCGCCTCCGGGCTCATCCCGGCTTTTTTGGCGAGGAGGGTGTGCCAGGGCACGCAATAGGCGCAATCATTCTCGAAATTGGCGACGAGGTAGACGACCTGGCGCTCGACCGCGCTGAGCGTGGTCGTATCGAAGAGATCCCACGTCTTCGAGTAGGCCTCCAGCAAGGGCGGGGCCGAGGCCATGACCCGTTCGAGATTCGGGATCATTCCGAAGTTCTTCCGCGTCGCCGCGAGCGCGGCGGCGGCGGCGGGAGGAGCGGTGGTTTCATCGTGCAGGGGAAAAGGATGGTCGGAGGGCATGGTGAAGGGTGACGCCGGTGGTTTTCAAAGCTGACAAGCGCGGGGGAAAACGGTCTCACGGTCTTGCCGCAACTGATGGCCATCCGCCGCCGCAGGACGCGGGCCAAACCGATGACGAAAGCTCGACAGAATCCCTCTGGTGCGGTTCAATCCATCGTGTGTGCAGATCGGGAAAAAGACGACGCCTCTTCCGGATCCTCCGCCTCGGAGGGATCGTGGTCTTGCTTGCGGCCGCGATCGTCGCGGTGCAGGACCGCCTGGCGAAGCCGACGTTGACGCGGTTTGATCCGGCCCGCATGGGCGTGCTGGAGGCCTCGATGTGGCGGAATTATTACGAACACCGGTGGGCCGGTCTGGCAATGGATGGGCTCCGGGTCTCCTGCGGGGAATACGGCTTTTCGTGGTGGGACGGGGTGCGCGCCTCCGTGCTTGCCGCCAGAGCGGCCCACCACTTCCGCGGCGACACCCACGATCCCCGTTGTGCCCCCTTGCTGGAGCGCTATTACGCCCTGATCGAAGGTGCATTCGACCAAGGATTGGACGAGGTCGAGGCGGCCCGGCTGGAGCTGGAATGGTGGCGGGAGCGGCGCCGGAAGCTGAAGGCGGAGCAATACGGCCGCACCATCGCGGCCAACCTCGCGGTGGTCTACGGCCTGCCGGTCGATACCCTCGCCCCGGCCGCCCTCGCGCGGGCGCGGGCGATGGACTACCGGGATGCCCGCGGCCGGCGCGGCGTGATGACGGAGGCGGACTGGGCGGAAGTCGCGCGCCAGCTCACCGAGGCCCATGCACTGCTGAAAGAGGCGGCGCGGCCCGGTGGATTCCTCACCAATGGTGTCACCGCGCACCGCGGCAGCAGCCTGGAGCATCCCGAAAACACGATGCCCGCCTTCCGACACGCCCTGGAGTTGGGAGTCGATTGGATCGAATTGGACATCTTCACCACGATCGACGGCCATCTGGTGGTGCATCACGATGCCACGACCCGCGCCACCTCGGATCGCGACCTCGCCATTGCCCGCACTTCTCTCGCCGACCTCCGTGAGCTGGATGTCGCCCACCATTTCCGGACAAAACACCGACTCTCCCTCGCGGAGTGCCCCGAGGAAAGGATGCCCCTGCTATCCGAAGTGCTCGACCTCGTGCTCGGCCAGCATCGCACCCGGGTTTCGATCCAGCCGAAGGACGGGTCGGTCGATGCGGCGATCCGGCTGATCGACGAAAAGAAGGCCCGCGCCTGGTGCGGCTTCAACGATGGCAGCCTGCCCAAGATGGCCCGGGTGAAGGCCCTCGCTCCCGGCATCCCTGTTTTCTGGGATCGACCCGCGTCGTTTGATGCCGATGCCGATGCCGCCATCGCGAAACAACAGGGATTCGAGGCACTCGTCATTCATCAGGATGGCATCACGGCGGAAGTGATCGCCCGCCTCCGCGATTCGGGCTTCGAGACCGGCGCGTGGACGGTGAACGACCCGGAAAAAATGCGGGAGTTCGTCGCGCTCGGGATCGACCGGATCTACACCGACGATCCCCGCACCTTGCTCGGAATCATGGGGCGGTGACGGCGCCTCCCCGCTCCGGCCGCCGGATTCGCCCTTTCGCGGCTGGTGAAATGCTGTCATGTTCGTCCCAGCATGATTTCCCGATCGTCCCTCCTCCCTGTCCTTGCCTGTGGTCTCGCTCTCGCCCTCGGTGGATGCGCGAGCGATGACGAGGTCGCCTCGCCCACGGTGAAGCCTGCCGATCCCGCCGCTCTCGGCGGCCAAGCCGCGACGCCGGGCGCTCCCGCCGGCGCGGGTGGATCGGTGGCTCCGGGTGCCCTCGCCCCGGCCGCCGCGGGCACGGTGCAGACGACCTACTCCGGGCTGAAATACGAGGTGCTGCGGCCCGGCACCGGGGCGCGCCCGGCTTCTTACAACCGGGTGAAGGTACACTACCACGGCTACCTGCCCGATGGCACCGTCTTCGACAGCAGTGTGCAGCGCGGGCAGCCCGCGACCTTCGGGCTGAACCAGGTCATCGCCGGCTGGCGCGAAGGCATCCCCCTGATGCAGGAAGGCGCCAAATACCGCTTCACCGTGCCACCCCATCTCGCCTACGGACAGCGCGGCATGCCTCCGAAGATCGGGCCGAACCAGACCCTCATGTTCGAGGTGGAACTTCTCCAGGTGCTTTATTGAGAATCCTCCCGGAGCGGCGACTTCGCGCGGCCCAGCAGGAAAAGATTGATTCGCCCGCCGCTTTGCCTTATTTCCTGACTCCACGAAACCCAGACCGAGCCACGTCATGAATCTCCGCCGCGCCTTTTCCATCGCCGCCTTCGCTCTCGCCGCCATCGCTGCCGCTCCCGTCACGGCAGAGGCCGGGCGCTTCAGCCATTGCGAATGCGTCGATGATTACCAGCCGGCCAAGGGCGTGTTGAAACTCTGGACGGCGCGCATCAAGACCGAGTGGGAGCACCGCCATCATTGCCTCCCCTGCGGACGCAAGCTGCCCTACAAGGTGAAGGTGATCACCTATCGCGAGCGCTATACCGACGGCACCCAGCGCACCTGGAAGTGCGTCGTGGCCGGGTCGGAGGTGTCGCTCGGCAAGTGAGCCGCGCGGGAAGCCGGGGACGCATCCCCGCGGAAGTCACCCCGTGACGATGCTCCACGCCCCGAGCTGACGGGCGGCGGATTCGAAGCTGAGCGACTTCGCGGCGATCTTCTGCGATTTCTGGATCGCGGCGACGTATTCCTCGTCGTCGTGCAGGATGTGCTCGATGCGTTCGAAGACGTTTTTCATCCGGATCGTCCCGTCGTCGCTGAATTCCGGAAAGGCCATCTTCTCGATCGTCGAGCTGCCGCCGGCACAGATGGTGCGGGCGAGCAGGCTGTCTCCGGCGACCTGGCCCGGCACGGTGCTGCGATCCATCTGATAGACGAAGCGGTGCGAGGAGAGCAGCTTCATGTAATCGGGATAGGGCAGGGTCGTCCCGAGAATCTCGAGACAACCGGGCGGGAAGGTCTTGGCCAGCTCCCGCAGCATGCGCATGCCGCGGGCTTTCTCCGAGTTGATCACCGTCACGCGGGGAATGCCGAATTCGTGCGCGAGCGAAGCGGCCCGGGCGACGGCGTGGACATGCCCGCGCGCCTCGGTTTTGAACTCGCGCGTCCCGATGAGGATCCCGCAGCGCTCTCCGATCGGGGTCGAGAAATCCCAGAAGGGCAGATCGACCGGGTAGGGGGTGGGGATGAATTTCAACTTCCTCCAAAAGTCCTCCTGCGAGATCGAACCCACCCGCGGAGGCCACGCCAGGGTGGGGGAGAGGATCCCGTCGGCCAGCTCGAGGAGCTCGCCGTAGGCTTTCATCGCACGTGACGTCGCGAGCTGGCGCGAGATCTGGTTGTGGCTGCACTCCTTCCAGGTGACGATCACGCGTACCCCGTTCGCCTTCAGCTTTTTCACGGCATCGCGCGTGATCCAGGTGCGCCGACGGATCAGGACGAGGACGGCGTCGAAGCGATCGCGCGTGTCGAGCACCTGTTCGGTGGAATCAAAGAACGCACCGAAGGTGGCTGCGGCGTAAGCGTGGAAATTGATCGGTGCGTGGATGCCCCGTTCGAAGCAATCGGGCCCGTTCTTGTAATCGAGGAAGGGGTCGCGACCCTTCGGATTCAGCACCGCCAGACAGACGGGAGACTCGTAAAGAATGGCCATCGAGAGGGGTGGTGCGCGATACTGGATTTGAACCAGTGACCCCCACCGTGTCAAGGTGATGCTCTACCCCTGAGCTAACCGCGCGTTTTCCCCGTCTGGAGAAGGGCGGCGAAAGTAAGCGATCGGCGCCCCATCCGCAACTGGAATATTTTCGCGCCTCGGCGAGCGTGACGGGGTGAACCCCGCTCTCTCCACCACGACCAGCCTCGACGCCGGCCCGCCCTTCGGCCGCGTCCTCGTGCGCGAATGGCGCCGGGACGCGGAAACGCAGGGGGCGGCGCGCGGCACCGTGCTCGTTCTCCACGGTCTCGGGGATCACAGCGGCCGCCACGCCTGGGCCGCCTCCCGGCTGCTGCGATGCGGATTCCGCGTCGTCGGTTTTGACTGGCCGGGCAACGGAGGCTCGGATGGCATCCGTGGCGACATGCCCCTCGTCGCCGATGCCGGCGTCCTGATCGATGCGGTCCTCGCGGCCAAAGGCCTCGCACCTTCCGGCATTTTCGCCCACTCCACCGGTGCTTTTCTCGTGTTGCCCTGGGTGCTGCGTCAATCAGACCGGCTTTCCCCGCTGAAATGGCTCTGGCTGAGCTCGCCGCTGCTGCGTCCCTCGCACGGCCAACCGGCGTTGAAGGTCGCTTTCGCAAAACGTCTCGCCCGCCATTTCCCGACCATGACCCTCGGCAACGGTGTCCATGCGCGCGATTGCTACCACACCGGCTTCGGCTCCCATGCCGAGGCCGACTTCAGCCGCGACGGAGGGCACCACCGCGTTTCCCTTCGTTTCGCCCTGAGCCTGCTCGCGGAGGAGCCGGGTCTGCTCGATCTCGTCCCCGGCCTGCCGTCCCATCTCTCCTACCTCCTCACCCAGGGATTGGAAGACCGCATCTGCCCCCCGCGCTACGCGGAGCAGCTCTTCCACCGCCTCCCGGGGAGGAAAAAGACCTTCCTCGCCGCCACGACCTCGCGGCACGAGCCCTTCCGCGAACCGGAGCCCGAAGCCTTCGCCAACGCGGTGCTTTCGTGGCTGATCGGTCAGGGTGTGGACGGATCGGATTGACACGCGCCGGACTTTTTTGGAAAATCCCCTTCATGTCCGAATCCTCCTATTCTCTCATCGTCGCCATCCCCGGGGAAGAACCCGTCGCCCATGATCTGCCGGGTGAAGCCATCACTTTCGGCCGCAGTCCGGAAAACCAGATCCAGGTCCTCGTCGCCGAGGTCTCGGTGCGCCATGGACAGATCGTGCCCGAGGGCGGCCAGCACCGGATCGTCGATCCCGGATCGACCAACGGCACGCGTGTGAACGGCCGGCCGGTCGGTCCGGAGGGCGTCGTCCTGAATCCGATGGACCGCATTCTCCTCGGCACCGTCGTCTCCGCCTACTACGTTCCCAGCTCCATGCTCGCGGCGAACGGCCCCTCCCAATTGATCGCCACGATCGAAGCCTCGGCTCCGCCCGTGCGCGAAAAGACCGCTCCGGTCCAGGTCGCCGCCCCTGCCGCCGCCACGCCCCCCGGCGTCCGTGCGGCGGTGCCGCTGGCCCCTCCCGCTCCCGCCGCGGGCGCCGGTCCGGCCACGGTGAAGCTCGATCAAGTGCGTGCCCCGGGCCCGGGTGTGCGTCCTGCCGCGGCTCCCGCGCCTCCGCGTCAACCGGCCGCTCCTGCGACGGGTGCCCCCGCCGCCGCCCCCGCCCCGCTCCGCCCTCCGGGCGTCGCCCCGGCCGCTCCTCCCAAGGCCCCCGGTATGCCGGCGGCGGTCCCCGTCCGCCCGGGTGTGGCTCCTGCCGCGGTCGCCCCGGTGAAGCCCGCTCCCGGCGTTCTCCCGGTGAAGCCTGTCTCCGGTGCCTCGACCGTGCCGATCAAGCGCGTCGCGCCCTCCGCCCCGACGATCCCGCTGCCCAAAAAGCCGGGCGAGTGATCGGCCCCGCTCGTTTCACGCTCTCACCCCGGCTCAGTGGGTGAGGGCGTAGAAGACGATGTTGATGCCCAGCGGATAGGCGTATTTCTCCGAGAATTCGCGGAAATACCAAGGGTCCGTGCCTTCTTCCTCCCAGCCGTCGCCGAGGT
>JALRFZ010000775.1 GCA_023253615.1 Verrucomicrobiales bacterium
GAAACGCCCGGTCAACACCGTCTTCCAGAACTACGCGCTCTTCCCCCACCTCACCTTGCGCCAGAACGTGGCCTTTGGTCCGGAACTCGCGAAACGCCTTTCGCGCCAGGAGATCGATCGGGAAGTCGAGCGCATGCTCGAGCTCGTCGATCTCGCGGGCCACGCCGACAAAAAACCCGCCCAGATCAGCGGAGGCCAAAAGCAGCGTGTCGCCATCGCGCGCGCCCTCATCAACAAACCCGAGGTGCTGTTGCTCGATGAACCGCTCGCCGCCCTGGATCTGAAGCTGCGCCAGCGACTCCTCGTCGAGCTCGACGAATTGCACGAGGAGGTCGGCATCACCTTCCTCTACGTCACCCACGACCAGCACGAGGCCATGGGCATCAGCGACCGCATCGCGGTGATGCGCGCCGGCAACATCGAGCAGATCGGCGCCCCCGCCGCGATCTACGAGACCCCGGTGAACAGCTTCGTCGCCGCCTTCATCGGAGACACGAATTTCCTCAGCGGCCGCGTCGATGCCGTCGTCGACAGCGAACACAGCACCGGCACCTTCGATTACCTCGGCGGACCCATCCGCATCTACGACGACCGGCCCGTGAAGGTCGGGGAGCGCGTCAGCCTCAGCCTCCGCCCCGAAAAAATCTCCCTTTCCCACCAGCGTCCGAATCCGCTGCCCGAAAACCGCAACGCGGTGAAGGGAATCATCGAAGACATGATCTACCTCGGCTCGATGACGCGCTTCTGGGTCCGCACCGGCGAGGAGCTCCTCATGGTCGAGACCCAGCACGGTCGCTTTTTCCTCGATGAAGCCAAACCGCCGCAGTGGGGCGACGAGGTCTGGGTGAGCTGGAATGCGAACGACGGCTACCTCCTCGAAAACTTCGCCGAAGAGGACCGGCAATTGCTCTCCCTCCCCGACGACGACGAGTAAGCCGTCCTGACAAAGCCACCATGACCCACCGGAAGAACGAGATCCTCCTCACCGCGCCGACGCTGATCTGGCTCGCGGTGTTTTTTGTGATCCCGTCCTTCGCGATGGTCCTCGTCTCGTTCCGCCCCGCCAACGCCGACGGTGGCATCGAACCCGGCTGGAGCCTCGAGGCGTGGCGCGCCCTCGGCGACCCGGATTACCCCGTCATCCTCTGGCGCACCGTCTGGCTCAGCGTCGTCACCACCGTCGTCTGCCTCGCCATCGCCCTGCCCGTCGCCTTTCTTTTGGGACGGCTCGAGGGAAAATGGCGCGGCATCCTCCTCATGCTCGTGATCGTCCCTTTCTGGACGAATTTCGTCATCCGCGTCGCGGCCTGGCGCATCATCCTGCACCCCGAGGGCATGGTGCGGCAGGCACTCGTCAGCCTTGGCGTGATTGGCCCCGACACCCTCCTCCTCTACAACGAGGGCGCCGTACTGATGGTGATGATCTACACCCACCTGCCCTTCGCGATCCTGCCGCTCTACGCCGCGGCGGAGCGTTTCGATTACAGCCTCCTCGAGGCGGCGCGCGATCTCGGGGCGAGCGGATTCCGCGCCGTGATGAAAATCTTCGTGCCCGGCGTCAGCCGCGGCCTCCTCACCGCCATGGCCCTCGTCCTCATTCCGGCGCTCGGCTCCTACGTCATCCCCGACCTCGTCGGCGGACCTTCCGATGAGATGATCGGCAACAAGATCGCCCAGCGCACCCTCGGCAACCGCAACCTGCCGCAGGCCGCGACCCTGTCGCTCGCCCTGCTCGTCATCACCCTCATCCCCATCCTCGTGGTCTTTTTCATCAACCGGAAGGAGCACGCCGAGTCGCGATGAAGTCGAGCCGCCTCCCCGCCATCATTCTGGGCCTGGTGCTGGTGTTTCTTTACCTGCCCATCGTTCTCCTCGTGGTGAACTCCTTCAACGAGGCCCGTTACAGCTCCACCTGGGGCGGGTTCACCCTGAAGTGGTACGAGGCCCTCCTCGACCGGCAGAACCGCGATCTCTGGGACGCCGCGCGACGCACCCTGTTCATCGCCCTTTCCTCCAGCGGGATCTCCATGATCCTCGGCACCCTCTCCGCCTGCGCCCTCCACTGGTATCGCTCGAGGCTCCAGCAGATCCATTACGGCATCCTCTACCTGCCCATCGTCATCCCCGATCTCCTCATGGGGATCAGCCTGCTCCTCTTCCTCGTCGCCCTCGGCGTCACCCTCGGCACGGGGACCATCCTCATCGCCCACATCACCTTCTGCGCCAGCTTCGTCACGGTGGTCGTGCTGGGGCGGCTCCAGGGTTTCGATGAAAATGTCATCGCCGCGGCCCGCGATCTCGGTGCCTCGAAATGGGTCATCATCCGCCGCATCATCCTGCCTCTCCTCGCTCCCGGGATCATCGCGGGGGGCCTCCTCGCCTTCACCCTTTCGGTTGACGATTATGTCATCACGTTTTTCGTGACGGGACCGGGGTCCACGACCTTGCCGCTGAAGATCTACAGCATGGTGAAACACAGCAAGGACCTGCCCGTCATCAACGCCATCTCCACCCTCTTCCTCATCCTCACCTTCCTGATTGTCTGGCTCAGCCAGCGCCTTACCGAACACCAACCCAACCGAGACAGCCGATGAAACGCCTCCTCCTCCCCCTCCTCGCCGCCTCCCTCTTCCTCACCGCCTG
Organism: Verrucomicrobiales bacterium; assembly: GCA_023253615.1. GTDB lineage: Bacteria > Verrucomicrobiota > Verrucomicrobiia > Verrucomicrobiales > DEV007 > Arctic95D-9. Next base: position 2,644 of record JALRFZ010000775.1, read on the forward strand.
CGGTGAGAAGAAGCCCGAACTGCACCTCTACACCTGGGACGACTACCTCAATCCCGATCTCATCACCAAGTTCGAGGAGCAGCACAACTGCCGCCTCATCGTCGACATCTTCGATTCGAACGAAGCGATGCTCGCGAAGCTGAAGGCCGGAGCGACCGGCTATGACGTCCTCGTGCCGACCAGCTACATGGTGAAGGTCCTCGCCCGCGAAGGCATGATCATCGAGCTCGACAAGAGCAAGCTGCCGAACCTCCAGCACGTCGACACCGACTACCTCACCAACCTCGCCTTCGACAAGGAAATGAAGTGGAGCGTCCCCTACATGCTCGCCCCCACCGGCATCGCCTACGTGAGCGACCGCGTCGAGAACATCGAGCCGACCTGGCGCGTCTTCGAGCGGGCCGACCTGAAGGGCCGCATGACCCTCCTCAACGACTCCCGCGAGACCCTCGGGGCCGCGCTCAAGACGCTCGGCTTCAGCATCAACACCCTCGATCCCGCCCAGATCAACCAGGCCAAGGACCTCGTCATCTCGTGGAAGAAGAACCTCGCCAAATTCGAGAGCGACCAATATGACAGCGGCCTCGCCTCCGCCGAATTCTTCGTCTCGCAGGCCTACGCCGGCGACGCCTTCCAGGCGCAGGAAGACAACGAGAAGATCGAATTCATCCTTCCCGCCGAAGGCACCTCGGTGGCCTGCGACGATCTCGTGATTTCAAAGGACGCCCCGAATCCCGAGCTCGCCTACGCCTTCATCAACTTCCTCACCGATCCCGCCAACGCCGCGGCGAACATGGAATACATCTACTACCTCGCCCCGAACAAGAGCGCCTACGAGCTCGTCAGCCAGGAATTCCGCGAGATCGACGCCCTCTTCCTCGACGCCGAGACCATGAAGAAATGCGAGGTCATCGACGACCTCGGCGAAAACAACAAGCTCTACCACGACGCCTGGGATCTGATCCGGGCGGCGCAGTGAGGGGCGGCGGGGGGGGGTGATGCCGGGATGAAGGAGGGAGATGACATACCCGGAGGCTTACCCCGGACCGACCCTGCAACCGGAGGCGATCCGGAATCGCCATTGGAGCAGGCTCCCGAGATCAACGAGCGTTTGCTGGCGGCGATATCCACGCCACCTTCGGAACGTTTGGTCTTCGAGACGGTAGCGGATTTGAGGAAAGCCCTGGGTATGTAGCCGCAAACGCCCCCCTCACTCCTCCACCATCCCCATCTCCTTCAGCTTCCGCTGCATCGTGCGCCTCGAGATGCCGAGCAGTTTGGCGGCTTCGGTGCGGTGGTCGCCGGTGCGGTCGAGGGCGAGGCGGATGAGGCGCTCCTCCATCTTCGCGAGGTTGAGATCCTCGGGCTCGGCGGCGACGGGTGACGGCAGCGTCGCTTTGGCTTTTCCGCCCGGGCCGCGCAGATCCCTCAGCGAATCATCCCGCAGAAACAGGGGCAAATGCCGCACGCCGATCTTGGGCGTGTTCGACATCACGACACCGTGCTCGATGACGGTGCGCAGCTCGCGGACGTTGCCGGGCCATTCGTATTCGAGGAGCAACTGCATCGCTTCGGCGGTGAGCTCCATCGGCGCTTTGCCGTTCTCTTCGGTGAACTCCTTCAGAAAAGCGTCGACGAGCAGCACGATGTCCTCCTTCCTCGCTCGCAGCGGCGGCATCGCGATGGAGACGACGTTGAGGCGGAAAAACAGATCATCACGGAAGGTGCCCTCGCGCACCATCGCGCTGAGGTCCTTGTTCGTCGCGGCGACGACGCGGACGTCGACCTTGATCGGTTTGTTCGAGCCGAGACGCTCGATTGTCCGTTCACCGATGGCGCGGAGCAATTTCACCTGCGTGTTGAGATCGATCTCGCCGATCTCGTCGAGGAAAAGGGTGCCGCCGTCGGCTTCCTCGAAGCGCCCGACACGACGCTCCATCGCCCCGGTGAAGGCACCGCGTTCGTGTCCGAAGAGTTCGCTCTCGAGGAGCTGCTCGCTGAGGGCGGCGCAGTGCACCGTGACGAGCTTCGACTTCGGCCGGCCGCTGAGGTGGTGGATGGCACGCCCGACGAGTTCCTTGCCGGTGCCGCTCTCGCCTTCGATCAGCACCGTGGCACGGGTCGGCGCGACCTGGCGGATCGTTTCAAAGACCGGTTTCATCGCCGCGGAATGACCGATGATGTTCTCGAGTCCGTAGCGGTCCGAGACCTGCGTCTTCAGCGCGACGACCTCGGCCTCGACGGCCCGGCTACGGATGGCGCGTTTGATGACGATCTCGAGCTCGTCGATGTTGAGCGGCTTGCTGACGTAGTCGTAGGCGCCCTTTTTCATCGCCTCGACCGCGACATCGACGGAGCCGTAGGCGGTCATGAGGATGCAGATGGGCGGCTTGGCCCGGGCCAAGGCACGGGTGATGAGGTCCATCCCGTTCTCGCCGCCGAGGCGGAGGTCGGTCAGCATCACGTCGATGGCTTCGTTTTTCAGGATCTCCTCGGCCTCGGCGATGTTCGCCGCGATGTAGACGTCGAACTCGTCCTCGAGCGAGAGGCGCAGGCCCTCGCGCGTGTTCTTCTCGTCGTCGACGATGAGGAGGGTGTGTTCGGTGAAGTTCATTCAAAAGCGATCCAGGTCCGGCACTCCTTCATTCGCGTCAATTCGCGGGTATTTGCGGTCATTCGCGTTGAAAAAAGAAGGTGCGGTTTTGTCAGGATTCATCCGGTTCATCCCTCCACCTCCACATCGATCACCGCGCTCTCCGCCTTCGACGGCAAAAACCGCATCAGTTTCTCGGCGCGGGGCAGGTAGACGGTCACCTCGGTGCCGATGCCTTCGCGGCTCTTGAATTCGACTTCGCCGCCGTGGTCGTGCACGATGCGGTGAATGATGAGCAGGCCCAGACCAGACCCTGTCTTCTTGGTGGTGTAATAGGGTTCAAAGACCCGGCTGACCTGGTCGGCGGGGACTCCGGGACCGTTGTCGGCGATGGTGAAAAAGACGTTCTCATCGTCGCACCCGGTGCGCACGGTGATCCCGCCGTCGCTGCCCATCGCCTGGCAACTGTTGCGGACGAGGTTGTAGAGAACCTGCTTCAACTGATCCTGGTCGACATGGAGGAGCGGCAGTCCCTCGGCGAGGTCGAGCGTCACGGCGATGCGCCGATCGGCGACCTCGGGTCCGATGAAGTTCATGGCTTCCTCGATGAGCTGGTTCAGGTCGGTCGTCTGTGGCACGGGCCGCACCGGGCGCACCGCGTTGAGGAATTTCTCCACGATGAAGTCGAGCCGCTTGATCTCGCCGCGTGCGATCTCGAGGGATTCGAGAAGTTCTCCGGCGAGATCGGGATCGACGCGTTTCTTGATCTTCCGCTCGACGACCTGGAGGTGGATGTTCAGCGAATTGAGCGGATTGCCGATCTCATGGGCGACACCGGCGGCGAGGCTGGTGACGGCCTCGAGTTTGCCCGATTCGATTTCCTGCCGTTGGCGAGCCACGGTGCGGGTCTGATCGCGCAGGATGATGACGGGGCCGACGAGGTCCTCGCCCGAATCCCGGTCGGCGAGCGGGGCGACGTAGAAATTGAGAAAACGCGGCTCGGGATAACGCACGACGAGGTCGCGGTTCACGACGCCACCGGTGGCGGTGATTTCCTCCCAGTCGAGCCCGGGGAACAGCGTCGCGACGTCACCCCGGATCGCTTCCTTGGGATCGAGGCCGAAAAAGTCGCAGGCGGCCTGGTTGATGTAGTGGATCGATCCCTTCGCTCCGGTCACGACCACACCCTCGCGCAAGACCTCGAAGACTTTCTCCAAAAAGCCCTTTTCCTGCACGATCTTCAGGACGAGGCGCTGGATTTCCTCGGGCTCGAGGCGGTCGAGCCGGTCGAGGAGTCGATCAATCATGCCGGGGTTCATGGGGGAGCGGCCGGGGCCGCGGAGATAGGACTGGAGTATTGGAGTGGTGGAGTGTTGGAATGAGGAAAGCGTGCGAAGTTGCCTGATGATCGAGAGACAAAACGGCACCGACGAGGAGGTGGTGATCTGCTTGACGACTTTTCCGGATTCCGAAAAAGCGAGACAAATTGGCACAATTTGGGTGGAGTCGCAACTGGCGGCGTGTCTCAACCTCCTGCCCGGGGTCGAGTCGATCTATCGTTGGGAGGGAAAGACGGAGTGCTCCGCCGAGGTGGTAGCCATCGTCAAGACGACGCGCAGCCACCTCCCGGCTTTGGAGGCATCGCTGCGGGAGTTGCATCCCTACGAACTGCCCGAGTTTCTGATCGTGTCGCCGGAGGGAGGATCAGCCGAATACCTGAAGTGGGTCAGGAATGGGGTGAACGGAGCGTGATGCTGCTGAAGCGGGAGGCGGCCTACGGAATACGCAGAAAACACAGAACCAAAAGGTGAAACAAACGAGCTCCCGACGCTGGATCCTTGCCTGCGGTATCGACCTTGTCCCTCGGCACTTCCGCGTCTTCCGCGTATTCCGTAGGCTGCCTCTTCCTCGCTCCGATTGAAACGACATTGGACAAATCCGCATCCTGAGGCATAAGTCTCGCCCCGCTTTTTTGGCGGACCCACCCACTGAAGCCGTGAGCCTCATCGTCCAGAAATATGGCGGCACCTCCGTCGGCACCCCCGAACGGATCCGCAATGTCGCGCGCCGCATCCTCGAGACGCAGGCCGAGGGCCATCAGGTCGTCGCCGTCGTCTCGGCGATGGCCGGGGTCACGAACAATCTCATCAAACTCGCCGACGAGGTCACCGGCGAAGGGTTTCCCACCGAGCGCGAGATGGACGTGCTCCTCGCCACCGGCGAACAGACCACGATCGCCCTCACCGCGATGGCGCTGAATTCGATGGGGGCCAAGGCCGTCTCCCTCACCGGAGCGCAGGCCGGGATCCAGACCGACGGCGTCCACACCAAGGCCCGCATTTCCAACATCACGCCCGACGGCGTCCACGGGTTGCTCAACGAGGGCAACATCGTCATCCTCGCCGGTTTCCAGGGTCAGACCAGCGACGGCCGCATCACCACCCTCGGCCGCGGCGGATCCGACCTCACCGCCATCGCCATGGCCGCCGCCCTCAAGGCCGACCTCTGCCAGATTTTCACCGACGTCGACGGCGTCTACACCTGCGATCCCCGCGTCGTCCCCGGCGCCCGCAAGATCGAGGAGATCAGCTACGACGAACTCCTCGAGATGGCGAGTTCGGGATCGAAGGTGATGCAATCGCGTTCGGTCGAGTTCGCGAAAAAATTCGGTGTCGTCTTCGAAGTGCGCAGCAGCCTCAACAACCATCCGGGAACCCTCGTCAAAGAAGAAACCATGAGCATGGAATCGATTGTCATCCGCGGCGTCAGCCTTGAGCGCGCCCAGGCGAAGGTCACCATCAGCGGCGTCAAGGACGTGCCGGGCACCGCCAGCCGCATCTTCGGCGCCGTCGGCCAGGCGAACCTGCTCGTCGACATGATCGTGCAGAACGTCTCGAAGACGGGGATCACCGACATTTCCTTCACCGTGCACAAGGACGACGTGG
>JALRFZ010000002.1 GCA_023253615.1 Verrucomicrobiales bacterium
GACAACGCGGGTCCCCTTGGCGGGCGCCGCCTGGATGTCGAGAAGGAGCACGACCGCGTAGGCGCAGAGGGCGGCGATGAGCACCGTCGGGAGAGCGGTCCAGATGACTTCGAGCTTCGCGACGTACGCGGGGCGATGCTCGGGCGTGGCAAAGAGATCCACGGCCGTCTTCACCTGGCGCAACGTCTGCTGCACCACACCGATGTCGGTCTCGCGCGGCAGGCCGGCGATCACCAGGTCGACGCGCACGCCTTCACGAACTGCCGCCGCTGGATCCGCCGTCCTGACAAAATGCAAAACGATCCCTTCGGCGGGCTCACCGTGCGGGCGATGATGCATCCCGGCTACGAGAGCCCCGATGTCGTCGGTCCCTCCGGCCCGACCAATCCGCAGATCTCCGTCCTCAGCGTCGTCCGCGCCGACAACGACGCGCCCCTCGCGGTGATGGCGAATTTCTCCATGCACTACTTCGGCGCCGCCGGAGGTTTTTCGGCCGACTACTTCGGGGAAATGGCCCGGTTTCTCGAGGAATCGGCCGGATCCGGAGCGATCGGCCTCGTCTCGCAGGGCACGAGCGGCGATCTCCACTGGATGGATTACAGCCGGGCCAAAGATCCTGACATCACCAGAACGAAATACGCCAAAGGCCTCGCCGATCTCGCGACCAAAGCCCGCCAATCCATCGTCCACCACGCCGAACTCCCTCTCGCCATGGCCGAGGCGAAACTGGAGCTCGGACGCCGCCTTCCCTCGCCCGAACGCCTCGCCTGGGCCGCGCCGATCAACGCCGCCCGTCGCGACGCCGTGCCGAAGAGCAAGGAAGAGGTCTACGCCGAACAGGCCGAATGGATCCACGCCAATCCGAAGACCGAACTCATCCTCCAGGCCCTGCGCCTCGGCGACCTCGGCATCACCGCCCTGCCGAACGAGGTCTATGGCATCACCGGCTTGAAGCTGAAATTGCAAAGCCCCCTCCCCGCGACCTTCAACATCGAACTCGCCAACGGGGCCGAAGGCTACATTCCCCCGCCCGAGCAGCATCGCCTCGGAGGCTACACGACCTGGCCCGCCCGCACCGCCGGACTCGAGGAAACGGCCGAACCGAAGATCGTCGAGAGCGTCCTGACCTTGCTCGAAACCGTCGCCGGAAAACCGCGCCGCGCCCTCGCCGATGGCGACAGCCCCTACCGCCGCGCCATCCTGACAGACCAACCCATCGCCTGTTGGCCGCTGAACGATCTCACCGGTCCGACCCCGCGCGAGGCCACCGGCAAAACGACCGCCATCTGGGAGGACGGCGTCGCCCTCGGCCTTCCCGGTGTGCAGAGAAACGGCGGAGCCATCTCGGCCGAACCGGAAAAGGAAAACCCCTTCACCACCGGCGACATCAATCGCGCCGCCCACATCGCCGGAGGTCGGCTCCGCGCGTCGATGCCCGGTCTCGGGAAAACCTACAGCGTCGAGCTGTGGTTCTGGAACGGACTCCCCGACGACGCCCGCGCCGTCACCGGCTACCTCTTCTCACGCGGTCTCGATGGCGACAAGACCGCGCTCGGCGAACACCTCGGCATCGGCGGCAATCACAGCGATGTGCCCGCAGGGCGGCTCTTTTTCTATACCGGCAACGAGGTTGGCGAAGTGATTCCCGGCAAGACCCGGCTCACCTTCCGCGACTGGCATCATCTCGTGCTCGTGCGGGAGGAGGAAAAACTCACCGTATGGCTCGACGGCAAAAAGGAACTCGAAGCCACCGCAAAGTGGACCCTGCCCGAAGGCGCGAAAGATCTCTTCCTCGGCGGCCGCAGCGACCGGATGTTCGGCCTCGAGGGCAAACTCGACGAAGTCGCGATTTACCCCGTCGCCCTTACCGAAGCACAGGTCGCCTCGCATTTCGCCGCCGCCGAGCGCACCGCGCCCAAACCCCAACCCGACTCCGAGCCGCGCTCGCCGGAGGAAAGCCTCAAGGTCCTCCACCTGCCCGAAGGCTTCGACGCAAAGATCGTCGCCGCCGAGCCGCTCGTGCTCGATCCCGTCGCCTTTGATTGGGACGCGAACGGACGACTCTGGGTCGTGGAGATGGCCGACTACCCCCTCGGACTCGACAACACGGATGCCAACGGCGGCCGCATCCGCGTGCTCGAAGACCGCGATGGTGACGGCACCTACGATCATGAAACGCTCTTCGCCGAGGGATTGAATTTCCCGAACGGCATCCTCACCTGGCGCGGGGGCGCGATCGTCACCGCGGCTCCCGACATCCTTTACCTCGAGGATACCGACGGCGACGGCAAGGCCGACCAAAAGGAGGTGCTCCTCACCGGGCTCACCGAAGGCAACCAGCAGCTCCGCGCCAACGGTCTGCGTTGGGGACTCGACAACTGGGTGCACGTCGCCGCCGGCGGTCATCACGGCAAACACGGTGCCGACACCGTCGTGAAATCGGCGCGGGCGAAAAACGAGGTCGCCGTCGGCAGCCGCGACTTCCGCTTCCGACCCGACACCGGCGAAGTCGAGCCCGAGAGCGGCCCGACCCAGTTCGGACGCAACCGCGATGACTGGGGCCGTTGGTTCGGTACCCAGAATTCGCATCCGCTCTGGCATTACGTCCTGCCCGACCGCTACCTGCGCCGCAATCCCCACCTCGCCGCGCCCGACGGACGCGTCCAGCTCCCCGGAGGCTCGAACCCGCCCGTCTTCGCCGCGAGCCCGCCCGAGAAACGCTTCCACAGCTTCCAGCAGGCCGGCCGCTACACCTCCGCCTGCGGCGGCATGATCTACCGCGACACCCGTCTCTTCTCCGGCAGCGAGACGATGGCCTTCGTCTGCGAACCCTTCCACAACCTCGTCCAGCAGCTCTCCCTGAGCCCTGACAAAAGCACCTTTTCCGCGAAGCGTGTCGGCGGGGAAACGGTCCCCGACTTCTTCGCGAGCGAGGACCGCTGGTGCCGTCCCGTCATGGTCCGCACCGGGCCCGATGGAGCGCTCTGGATCGCCGACATGTACCGCTACATGATCGAGCACCCGCACTGGCTGCCCGAGGAAGGCAAGCAGGAACTGCTCCCCCACTACCGCCTCGGCGACGACCTCGGACGCATCTACCGCATCGATCGAAAAGGCGCCGTTTCCACGAAGATCCCCGACCTGACATCGCTCGACACGACCGCTCTCGTCGCGCAACTCCACTCCGGCAACGGCTGGATT
>JALRFZ010000068.1 GCA_023253615.1 Verrucomicrobiales bacterium
ATCCCCCTCGATCACCACGACGCCGCGTCCCGCGACCAATTCCACGACCGGGCGGTCCGCGGAAGCACCCGCCTCGATCGTCACCCGGGCATCCCCCGTGTCGAGCTTCAATCGCCGCAGGCGCGCCCACGGCAACTCCACCCGCACCTTCGCGTTCACCTCGTTGAGCCATCCGCTGGTCCGCTCGGTATAATCGATCGCCGCCCCGCCCTTCATCCGGGTCTCGAGATAATTCCGCCCGATCTTCGAGGTCGGGATGCCATGCCCGTGCGCCTCGGCCACGAGGAGGAAGGTCTCTCCGGGCACGATCTCCACATCGCCGCCCTCGAACTGGAGCCGCAGGGTCAGCCGCCCTTCTTTCGCGAAATCGTTCAAGGGCGTGTAGGTCCGCTTCTCCGCGTAGGGCGTGGCGAGGAGCACCGCCACGAGCACCGCGGCACCGGCAAGGGAAAATCCCGCCTTCAGCCACCGGGGCATCGGTCGCGAGACTCCGTCGGTCGATGACACGAGGGAACGGTCGAAACGGAAGGCACGGGAAAGGCAGAGGGGCGTGTACCAGCAGACCACCGCCGCCCAGACGACGTCGGAAAAAAAATGCGCCCCCTGCGTCATGCGGGCGATGCCCATCAACCCGCCGAACGCGAAACTGCCGAAGAGCACCGCCTGCGCCAGATCGGGCCTCCGTCCGCGCAGCAGGAAATAGAGCGCGAGAAAGTAGAATCCCATCGTGGCATGGCCGCAGGGAAAGGAAAGGCCCTCGCTCGCGGCATCGTAGGTCAGCACCGGCTCGAATTCCGCCCGCCCGCCGAAATCGGTCAGTTCGCGCGGCCTCGGCCGCCCCCAGTATTCTTTCAGGATCGCGTTCGTGATCACCCCCGGTCCGATAACGCCGGAGAGGATCAGGAATGAGAGGACACGGCGCCAAGGCCGCAAACCGGCCCGTCGCCAACCGAGGGCGAGCAGCCCCATCGCCCCGAAGACGATGACGGCCGCCGGGATCGTGCCCGCCAGGTAGAGCCACTTCCAGAAGGGATGCTCTCCGAGCCGCCAGCCACCCCCGCCCACGCGATGGATCCACTCCTGCGCGGCGAGATCGAAGCCGCTCCATCGCACCCAGATCGTGAGGATCACGGCCAGCGTCAGCGGCGCGACCCACTCGAGCCAGGCCCGGAGGGAAGACGGCGCGAAGGGACGGCGGGCGAGATCCGCGAAAAAGCGACGGACGCCACGGGGATTGGCGGTCGTGCCGTCGCTCATGCGGTGGGGATTCAAGAGGGTCGGATCGATCGCCCGACCCTCTTGGGTCCGGAGGGGCTCAGAGCCCCACGATGGGATAGAGGTTCTCCTTGCACCACTGGCCGTTCTGGATCGTCACGCCATCGGGATCGTCGACCGCGACGTGGGCCTCGTCCTCGCAGATGATCCAGCCCTTGTAGTTCCGCGCCACGAGCCATTCGGTGATGCGGTGGAAATCGAGTTTGCCCGTGCCCATCTGCGACCATGGCTCGGGTCCGTTGCCGGAGAAATCCTTGTAGTGAATGTGGTTCACGAGATGCTGCCACTTGTTCAAGGTGGCGATCACATCCATGCCGCCGCGGATGATGTGGCCGACATCGGGAGTCCAACCGGTCACCGACGGATCGAGGCTGCTGAGGACGACGTCGTAATCCTCCTGCGTGCGCACGAGCGAGGCCGGCGGGCTGTTCGGATGGTAGGAACAGACGAGGCCCGCGTCGGTGGCGCGCTTCGAGACGGCATTGACGTTGCGGGCCACGTTGAGGCGGCGGCGCTGGAGATCGTGGTTGCGGCCGCTCGGCAGGGTGACGGTGCCCAGCATCGCCCCGGGGAAATGCTTCAGCAGATTGATCGTGAAATCCGCCGCTTCGCGCTCGGCGGGCGTTTCCTCCTCGCCATCCCACGCGCAGACGAGGGCGAGACCGCACAGGCTCATGTTGTGGGCCTGGAGGGCGTCCTTGAGGCGGATCGGATCGCAGAAATCACCCAGCCAATACTTGCCGCAGCCAAGGGCGCTCTCGGAGATCTCGAGCACCATGGGCTCGATCCCGGTGAACCCGGCCTCGGAAGCCACCTGGATCATGTGATCGAGTTTGTTGTCGTAGCCCTTGCCGGTGCCCTGCATGAACCAGGTGTAGACCTGGGAACCAAATCGGATGTTGCTCATAGTTCGATGGTGGAAAATAGAAAGGAAAGGCGGGTCGGATCGCGCTCAATGGGCGCGCAGCCACTGGCGGACGCGGGGGTTGAAATCATCCATCTTCTCCCAGTGGAAGGCGTGGCCCGCGCCGTCGTAGTAGTGGGTCTCGCAGTTCGGGAGGCCCTTGGCGACTTCCTCGGCCATCCAGAGCGGGGTGAAGATGTCGTCCTTGCCCCCGATGACGAGACAGGGCTGGGTGATCTGCGAGAGACGATCGACCACGTTGTGCTCGACACAGGCCGCGGCCTGGCCGCGGAGACCGTGGAGCGGCTGCGGGCGGGGATTCGTGTCGAAATCCTGACGCCCGGTGATGAGGCCCTCGTAGGCCTCGTCGTTGTCCCAGAAGGGCTTCGTGAAAATGAGCAACTGGATCCACTCGAGGAACTGCTGGTTGTCGAGGTGGGCCTTGCAGGCCTTCATGTGCTCGAAAATCCCGCGGGCGTAGCGGTCGACGCGCGCCCAGGGGCACATGAGGACGGCGCTTTTCACCTTTTGCGGGTGGCGCAGGCAGAGCTGCTGCGCGATGATCGAGCCCATCGAGACCCCGACGACCCGGGCCGATTCGATGCCGAGGGCGTCCATGAGACCGGCATAATCGTCCGCCATCATCGCGCTGGAATAATCGCCCGCCGGCTTGTCGCTCTGGCCGACGCCGCGGTTGTCGGCCATGATGCAGCGAAATTCCTCGCTCCAGTAGTCGGAATGGGCCTGCCAGACGTCTCCGGTGGCGGTGATGCCCATGATTAGGATCACGGGATCACCATTCCCTTTTTCCTCGTAATACATCTGGATTCCGTTCGTGGCGACGTGGGGCATTTCAGGTTTTGGTTTCGGTTGAAAAGAGTGGCCGGGAAGAGTGCCCTCTGGCCCGAAACGTGTCCAGAACAAAGCTGAAAATTCACCGGCGAGATTGCGCGGTACCCGGCATCCCGGCGCCTGGCACGCGGGAGGGGCCCGGACGGTCCGGGCACCGCCATCCCCTGCTTGCGCCTTTCGCGGGACTTGTCAGACCGGCCCGACCTTGCGTATTCTCCCGCGCATGACTTCCCGCCGCCGTTTTCTTTCCACCGCCGCCCTGCTTGCCGGGGGATGGTCCAGCCTGCCCTCCGATCTCCGCGCCCAGCTCAAGCGCGCCGACGTGGATCCCGGTTTTGTCGTAAAAAACGGCCGCATCCGCCAGTCCATCATGGGATGGTGTTTCAACGCCCATTTCAAGCCCCTCGAGCTGGCCCAACACTGCAAGGCGATCGGTCTTGTCGCGATGGAAGGGATCCCGCGCGACGCGTATGCCGACGTGAAGAAGATGGGCCTCGAGATCTCGCTTGTCAGCTCGCACGGCTTCGCCAAAGGCCCTTGTGATCCGAAGTTCCGCGACGAGGTCATCACCAATCTGAAGGAAAGCATCGCCGTCGCCGCCGGCGTCGGTTGCAAAAGCGTGATCACCTTCACCGGGATGCGCTTCGACGGGATGGACGACGAGAAGGCCGCGAACGATTGCATCGAGGTCTGGAAAACCGTGCTTCCCGACGCGGAGAAGGCGGGCGTCACCCTCGTCCTCGAGCACCTCAACTCGCGCGACGACACGCACCCGATGAAGGGGCACCCGGGCTACTTCGGCGACGACCTCGACTTCTGCGCCGACCTCGTCCGACGCGTCGGCTCCCCCAGCCTCAAGCTGCTCTTCGACGTC
>JALRFZ010000140.1 GCA_023253615.1 Verrucomicrobiales bacterium
AGGGCTGCAAGAACAACACCGAGTGCGACGCCCTCCTCATCAACGCCTCGAGCCGCACCGACACCTATCCGGCAATCACCGTGCGCGGCAACCAGCACGCCACCCAGCACGAGGCCAGCGTCAGCCAGGTCAGCGAAGAGCAGATCTTCTACATGAAGCAGCGCGGCCTCAGCGAAGGGGAAGCGATGAGTCTCAGTGTGAACGGCTTCGTCAACGATCTCGTCCGCGAGTTCCCCATGGAATACAGCGTCGAGCTGAAGCGCCTCATCGACATGGAAATGGAAGGCAGCGTCGGCTGAACCGACCCTGTTTGGCCTTCCATCATACCCTCTTCATCCTCGCTTTTTTTCCTTTCTTTCGCCAACTTTCTCCGCCCGCAGGGCGCCCTTTCGATGCCGACCATGGTCCTGACACCACCCGAGGAAACGACGACCCGCCCCGCCGCGATCTGGTGCGATGCCGCACCCGTCAATGACGCCGATGCCGGACTCCCGGATTGGTATCTCGAACTCCGCTCCGCCGCCTGGGAGCGTTACAACGCGCTCCCCGTGCCGACGCGGACGAACCAGCAATGGCGTTTCGCCGACCTCAAGCATCTCCGCATCGACCGCCACACGCTCCCGGCTCCGGTCTCCGCCGGTGTTGCCGCCGACCTCGTCGCCCGGGCCGTCTCCGAGCGTCCCGCGGAATTCGCCGCCCATTTCGTCATCGCGAACAACCGCCTCCTCCATGCCGAGACGCCGGCCTTGCCGGAGGGTGCCACCTGCCTGCCGATCGAAGACGCCCTCGCGACCCGTCCCGACCTGCTCCGGGCGCATTTCCTGAAGCACGGCGACTTCCTCGGAGGTGAAAAATTCGCCGCCCTCCATGCCGCCGCGACCTTGAGCGGTCTCTTCGTGCACTTGCCCAAGGGCTGCGTCGCCGATGCGCCGGTGATCGTGCATCATTTCATCGGCGGCGAAGGCGTCGTGATCTTCCCGCACACGCTCGTGGTGGCGGAGGATCATGCCTCGGTCTCCGTGATCGATCTCTTTGAGTCGATCAACGGGAAGGAAGACACCCTCGTCGTCGGCATGGCTGATCTCCACGCCGATCGCGGTGGGCGCATCCAGTACGCGTCCCTGCAGGATCTCAGCGACAAGGGTGCGAAACACGTGCAGTTGCAGCACACCCGTGCCGGACGCGACGCCGCCGTGAAGGTGGGCTATCTGAACCTCGGGGCCGAGTGGGTCCGCAACGAATCGATCAACCGCATGGTCGAGAACGGGGCCGATTGCCAGATCTTCTCCGCCAACCTCGCCAACGATACGCAGGAGTATGATCAGCGCACCCTGCAGTCGCACGAGGCGCAGCACACCACGAGCGATCTCTTCTTCAAGAACGCACTCTATGACCGGGCGCGGACGATCTTTTCCGGCCTCATCCAGGTGCAGCCCGGTTCGCACCACACCGATTCCTACCAGACCTGCCGCAACCTCCTCGGCAGCGACGAGGCGGAGGCGAACTCCATGCCCGGGCTGGAGATCGATGCCGACCAGGTGAAGTGTTCGCACGGCTCGACTTCGGGCACGATCAGCGACGAGGAGATCTTCTACCTGCGCGCCCGGGGCATCCCGGCCGACGAGGCCCGCAAGATCATCAGCCTCGGTTTCCTCAACGAATCCATCGAAAAGCTCGACGGGGAAAGCGTGAAGGAAATGCTCTTCGCCCGCATCGCGCGGAAGTTCGCGGCGATCGGGTGAGAAGGAGGTGCCTCACTCCCTCGTCAAGAACCTGTGGATAAAGTCTTGTGGCGTGATCGGCTGAGGCTTGTATCCTGCGCTCTTCAGGGGATCGAAATGGTGATTCTCCGTGATGAGGAAATCCGCGCCGATCGTGATGGCACAATCCGTAAACTTGTTGTCGTCGGGGTCGAGGGTCACGATGTGAAACTGGAAGGACGGCTGGACTTTGATCAGGAGTCCGCCTTGCGCCTCGGCCAAATCGAGGACACGAAGCAATTGGAGCCAACGCCGCCTCCCGCTTTGCCGGGTGATGATTTCTTCATATTCGACCAGGATGTCATTGCTGAAGGCCCAAAGGAATTTTCTTTGAAGCCATGCGCTGAAGATTTCGCTGAATGGGTGGCCGGCTTTGCCTCCCTGCAGGAGCACGTTGGTATCGATGCAAACGATCATTCCAACTGAGAAGAACGAATCGCGGCGCGAGCCTTGGACAAGGCTTCATCCAATCCTTCGTACTTCCCTTCGGCCCAGTCCCGCGCCATCCCTTCGGAAAACTCCTCCCATGCGGCCTTGAGTTCCAATTCCCGGGCGAGTTCATGCAACACGAGGACGCCTTCGTCCGGCAGTCTGCTCAATTGATCGACCACATTACGCCGAAGCACTTCAGGAGATGGAAGTACTTTCCCAAGCGAATGTTCTGTCGGGACTGCCATGGAAAAACCTACACTCGGGTGCATGGCGCCGCCACCCGATTTTCGCTTCCGCGCCCCTCACCCCTTCACCCCCGCCAGCTTCAACACGCGCTGGTAGTGCTTCTTCTCCACCGGCGTGATCGAGAGCCTCGTGCCGCGTTGGCAGACGAGCATCTCGGAAAGCTGGGAATCGGTCTTGAGAAGTTCGAGAGGGATCAGCTCCGGAAAGGTGGCGACGTGCTCGAAGTCGACGAGATACCAGCGCGGGTTTTCCTCCGTCGCCTTGGGATCGTGGTATTCCGACTTCGGATCGAACTGGGTGGGATCGGGATAAGGGGCCGAGGCCACCTTGGCGATGCCGGCGATGCCCGGAGGAGTGGCGTTGGAATGGTAAAAAAGGGCGAGGTCGCCGACCTTCATTTCCTTCCACATGTAGTTCCGGGCCTGGTAGTTGCGGACTCCGGTCCAGGGTTCGCGGGGGACCTTCGCGAGGTCGTCGATGGAAAAGACGTCGGGTTCGGATTTGATGAGCCAGGGCATGCGGAACGGTTACGCCTGTGCCGCCCGACGCCAAGGGCGGATTTCGCCGGGGTGGTCCGGTCACTGCACGTTCTGCACCTGCTCGCGGATTTTCTCGAGCTCGGTCTTCGCGTTCACGACGTGGCGGGCGATGGCGGCGTCGTTCGCCTTGCTGCCGATCGTGTTGAGTTCGCGGTTGAATTCCTGGCAGAGGAAATCGAGGGGGCGGCCCATCGGCTCGTCGCTCTCGAGATAGGTGCGGAAAAGGGCGACGTGGCTGTCGAGACGGGTGAGCTCCTCGGTGATGTCGCAGCGCTCGGCATAGAGGGCGATCTCGCGGAGGAGACGGTCGTCGTCGAGGTCGAGGGCGAGTCCGGAATCGCCGAGACGCTTCATCAGATTCTGCCGGTAGGCGGGAGCGACGAGGGGGGCGAGGGTGCGAATCGCGGCGACCTCGCCGACGATTCCGGCGAGCCGGGCCTGGAGGTCGGCCCGGAGATGGCCACCCTCATCCTGCTGCATCTTCACGAGCTGGGCGAGGGCCGAACCGAGAGCGGTGAAAAGCGCCTCGCGGACTTCGAGAGGATCGACCCCGGATTCGTCGACGCGGAAGACGCCGGGAGCGCGGAAGAGATCGGCCGCGGTGAGATTCGGCTCGATCCCGGTATCGAGGGCGATGCGGCGCACGGCGGCGACATATTGTTTCGCGAGACCCTCGTCGAAGAGGAGCCGGTTGTCGGTGCCGTCGTCGTGGGTCAACAGTACCCTGGCGGCGAGGCGCCCCCGCGAAAGCGACTTGGCGAGCAGGTTGCGGGCTTCGCTCTCGAGTTCCTGCAGGGCACCGGGGAGATTGACGGAAATATCGACCTGTTTCCGGTTCACACCGGAGAGTTCGACTTCGAGTTTCCACCCGTTCACCGCGGCTTCGCCGCGGCCGTATCCGGTCATGCTGCGCATCGGGGGAAAATGGCACGGAAGACGCGCCGTGTCACTCCGGCAGATCGGAGGCCTCGCGGATGTCCTCGAGCGCTCCGATGAAATCATCGAGGAATTCGACCGGCACCATGATGGTGTCGCGGCGTCCGCGCACGTCCTCGGTGATCTTCACGAATTGTCCGCGGTCGTTCTCCTTCAGATCGAGGAAGAAAATCTTCCGATCCGCGAGAATTTTCTCCGTGTGGATGGGGCGGTCTTCGGGACCCCGTTTTTCACCGTCGTAACCGATCATGCTTTGCCTCCTCGAAAACTTGCTCAGGTATGCACCGGACCGTGGCGCATAGGCGTAAACACGATCCGCGATTCAGTATCACCCCGCGATTTCAATGCAAGCGCGGACACTGGCGTGAAAATGCAAATATTTCTGTAACAAAGTGCCACTGACGCGATCAATGACCCCTGCTTGCGGGCTTTGCCGTTTTGAAAATCGGGGCTAGAATGCACCCCTTCCGATTTTCCGATCCCGGCCATGCTGCAGACCGCCTTCCAAAAACTGTTCCGCCTTCGCGAGAAAGCGTCGAGAGCTCGCCCGGGTGCGGACGACGGCTTTGATCCCCACGAAAAGCCCTTCCTCGACCACCTCGAGGACCTGCGCCACACCATCGGCAAGATCGGGGCCACGCTTGTCTTCGCGACGATCGCCTGCTTTGTCTTCCACAAGCAGATCTTCAACCTGATCCAGATCCCCGCGAAGGCGAAGATGGCGGAGATCTCACCCGGGGTGCAGCTGTGGGACAAGCTCGATCTCATCACGCTGAGTCCGCCCGAGTTCATCGTCCTGATGATGAAGCTCTCGTTCATCAGCGGGGTCATCATCACCTTTCCCTTCACCGTCTATTTCCTCTTCCAGTTCATCCTGCCGGGACTGCGCGAGGCGGAGAAGCGGGCCGTCATTCCCGGTGTGGGCGTGGGATTCATCCTCTTTCTGACCGGGGCCTGTTTCGCTTTCTTCTTCGCGGCCCCGGTGGCGCTGCGCTATTTCTACATCTTTGAAAACGAGCGCATCTCGAACATCGATCCGGCGAAGGCGGCGATGGAGCGGCCTCTCGACGAGATTCCGCTGGTCGGCTTCGACGGCGAGCGCATCCCGCCGGTCGGCAGCGAGCCGGAGGCCGGGGAGGTCAAGGAAGGGGAAACCAAGGCGGCAGATGGTGCCGCCCCCGTCGCGAAAGCCCCGTCCGCGCTGACGCCTGAGCTGAAGTCGGAAATCCGCGATTACCTCCGCAACGCCCTCGCCACGGCCGACGGTGCGAATTTCGCGCTGCGATACGACGAAAAACGGGATCGCATGGTGCTGGTCGAGGCCAAGGGCGGGAAAAGCCAGTACCGGATCGGCGAATACATCACCTTCATCACCCAGCTCGTCCTCGTCTTCGGCATCAGCTTCCAGCTCCCCGTGGTGGTGACCATCCTCGTGAAACTCGAGCTGTTGACCGCGCGGGTGATGCGCGACACGCGGACCTATGCCTGGATCATCATCCTCGTGGCCGCGGCGATCCTGACCCCGCCGGACGTGATCTCGCTCGCGCTCCTGGGCGGTCCCATGATCATTCTCTACGAGGCCTGCATCATCATCGCTTCTTTCATCGAACGCGGCCGCGACAAGCGCCTCCGCGCCGAGGAAGCCGCGGAGAAGAGCCGGCTCGAGCAACTCTACCTGAAGCCCGCCGCCGAACTGACGGAGGAGGAGAAGGCCGAGCTGCACCGCGCCGAAATCGAGCAATACGAGCGCGAGCACGCCCACCTCTATCAGGAGGAAAACGAACACGTCGCCCGCGACAGCTTCCACGGCGATGAACCCGCCAACCACGACGAGAGCTGGCATGCCGACGACCATTATTGGCACGACGACGGACACCACCAGCACGGCGAGGATCCGCACCACCAGCACGACGACGACCCGCATCACGGTCATGGAACCGACAGCGACCACGCCGAGCCGGAGGACCTCACTCCCGGAGACGGGCAGGGAACCGCGGACGCGGAGGCCGGTCCGGAACGGGACCTGTGGGAAAACTGCGCTCCCGACGGGCCGGTCGTGAATCTGAACCACGCGACCCTCGAGGAGCTCCAGACCCTGCCCGGGATCGGACCGAAAATGGCCCGGATCCTGATCGATCACCGGCCCTACCACAGCTTCAATGACCTGGATCTGGTGCCTGGCCTCGGGCCGGAAAAAATCCGCCGCATCACCGAGCGCATCATGCTCGGGTGAGGCGGCGGCAGGGGAGGGGGCGACGGATCGTTGGATCAGCGGTGCTTTTTCACGAATGCCTTCAGCTTCGCCTCGTTGCGGTATCCGGTGAAGCGCCCGACCTCCTTGCCGTTTTTCACCGCCACGACGGTGGGCAGCAGCTTCACGCCGTAGCGCTCGGCGAGGGCTGCCTGGCGGTCGACGTTCACCGTTTCGAAGGCGACGCCCCCGGAGCTTTTCGCGACCGCGGCGAAGGCGGGTTTCATCTGCTTGCAGGCGCCGCACCAGTCGGCTTCGAACTTGATGATCTTGAGCGAACCTGCTTCGGCGCGGAGCACCGCGGGTGTGAT
>JALRFZ010000147.1 GCA_023253615.1 Verrucomicrobiales bacterium
TCGGGAGAAACTCCGGCTGGTCTCCGAGGTGCCATTTGCCGATGCAGCCGGTGCGGTAGCCCACGTCACGCAGGACCTCCGCGATGGTGACTTCGTCAGGATGCAGCCCCACCGCCGCCGCCGGGAAAAGCACGTGGGGGATGGGCAGGGCGCGCTTCGGATAGGATCCCGTCAGCAGCGCCGCACGCGAGGGAGAACAGACCGGGGCCGCGTAATACGAGGTCAGCTTGCGCCCCTCTTGCGCCATGCGGTCGAGGTGGGGCGTACGGTTCAGCGTAGAGCCGAAGGCACCGATGTCCGCATAACCGAGATCGTCGATGTTGATGACGATGAAGTTCGGCTTGGCCACTTCGGCCGCGACCGGAGCGACGAGGGATACCAAACCCAGGGCGAGGATCGAGTGGAGAAATTTCATGGAGATGCCGCATCAACCCGCGGTGGCGGAAATCGTTTCAGGGAAGCTTCGGCAAGATCGACTCGAGAGGCTTCCCGTCGAGGAGCCAGCTCAGGTTGAAGGAGACCACCTGCACCGCGCCATGGGGATCCTTCTCACCGCCTTCGAAGATCAGATAAATCCTGCCTTCGCTGACCGTGCCGTGGCGTCCCACCCCGAGATTCGAGTAGGCGCTCGGTCCATCGTGGATGAGGCGCTTCACCGGCCAGGTCTTGCCGCCGTCTCCGCTGACCCACACCGTGATCTTCTCCCGTGCCGTCGCGATCGAGGCGCCGACCTGACCGGGCATGGTTCCGCCGTCGGTGTCGGCATTGCTGTAGAGCAACACATTCTTCCCAAACACCGGCAGGCGGATCATCCCGCCCATCAATCCATAGGAGGTGCCCCGTGCGCCGTCCGGCAGATCGGGACTGCGATAGGCCCCGATCCAGAGATGGCCGCCGTCGTCGCTGTGGGCGAGGAAGCGGTTGCCGCGGCTCATGTGCTCGCGCGAGTTGTAAAGGATCCTACCGTCGGAAAGCTCCGCCAGGGCCGCCTCGCCCGTGCCCATCACCGGGAAAGGATGGCTCACCTGCCAGACCTTGCCGCCGTCGTCGCTGTAGAGCGCCGTGCTGTAATGATAGGGTCTCCAGGGCGTGTCGTTCGAGTTGGCCGGCCCCATGATCCGCGCGGGCATGAGGAGACGCCCCCGCTTCGGACCAAAGGCCAGGGTGATGCCGCATTGCATCGCCGCGACGCCCTCGAGCTTCGGGATGAGCCCGAAGTTGTCCGGCTTCACCGTGATCGATTCCTTCGTCCAGGTCGCGCCCGCGTCGCGGCTGCGGTAGAGCCATCCCGGATGAGGATTCACGTAGAGCAGATCACCGGTCGACTCGTCGATGATGGCGTTTCCTCCTGTCGCCCCCTCGCCGATGAGGATCCCGGGGCCCCAGGTTTTCCCGCCGTCGGTGCTGCGACGACAGGTCGGACCTCCCGGCGACTGGAAGGCCACCACCGTGCCGTCCGGAGTCGTGATGATTCCGCCCCATCCGCCGCGCTTTTCCCAAAGCTGCTGCATCGGGACCAAGACAGGCTCGCCTAGGAACTCGTCGAGGGACGAGGCCACCGCGTGCGGCAGTGGTGGAGAGGGCTGGGCTTGGAGCAGCGGGACGACGCAAGTGAGAAGCAGGGCAAAGCGGAGGGTTTTCATCGGTCGCGGGAATCCAAGGTAGGATTGGGGAAGTTTGGCTGGCCAAAATCGCGTCCGCAATCACGAAGCACGGCGCGATCGGGGCGAATCCTGTAGCCGGCCTCACCGAGGACGGGCCGTGGGTCAAGGGACGTTCGACCCGGGGTCACTGACCCCGGCTACATTGGACTGCCGTGCTACGGATGGTTTCTCACTCCCCCACCGCCGGCAACGAATCCGTCATCTTCGCCCCAGTGCGTTTCAGTTCGGCAATGGTC